>JBHBLB010000089.1:0-48424 GCA_041791495.1 Porphyromonas sp. | reverse complement strand
TTCACTCCGGGTAACGTGGATGACAGAGAGCCTTTGAAACAGAGTCGGTTCGTAAAGAATGTAAAAGGGAAATTGTGTGGCGATAAGGGATATATCGGACAAGCATTGTTTGAAAATCTATTCATGAATGGAATACAACTGATAACCAAAGGCAAGAATAATATGAGGAATTCCCTTATGAGTATTACTGATAAAATCATTCTCAGGAAACGGGCACTGATTGAAACGGTTAATGACGAGTTGAAGAACATCGCACAGATTGAGCATTCCAGACACCGATCTTTCGACAACTTCATTGCAAACACACTCTCGGCAATAGCAGCATATTGTTTCTTTGAAAAGAAACCCGCTATTGATGTGAGTTACATAAATGAGGGGCAACTAAGAATGTTCTAAAATTATATCGAACTCACGTTATTTTATATCTCAGTTTCATCTTGTCTGATTTTTTTGATTTTATGCGGATTCCAGAGGTGAGGGAGTTGAGTTTCAACTTTTTCTTTTTTCCCTGCTTCTCGCATATCCGACATTTTTTATGCGTTTTTCCGTCGGGTCGGTCGTTTTCGTTTCAGGGGCGTAAAAAGGTAGAGCTTAGGACAAACAAGGTTTTACGGCGAGAATACTACCTGCAATGAAATGGAAGTGTGGAGATTGTCGTCTAAACGGCTTGCCGCCTCGACCTTTTTTGTCCGTAAAAGCCCGGAACTACCTTTGCCGCTGACAACGAACAACCAATCCCGACATGATACACAGGCATAAGTGGAGGATGTGCAGACAGAGAAGCAGGGCGAAAACAGAAAACGCAGTCTATGGGGGCAGCATTTATCATAGAAACGAAATACACGAAAAACAAAAAGTCGCCCCAACGGACGGCTTTACAAAAATAATTCGGAGAAAATTCTTTTTTCTCACGGTATACTGTTATCTTTACAACAAACAAAGTGCTTTTTTGAAATGGCAAAATAAGGTAAAGTATAGAAGCTCACTGGTTTCCTGATCGTTACCATCCCTTATTGATAATCAAACTAATCTATTGGTTATTTGATATTTACAAATTTTCCTATGCTTTCCGACGTGTGCCGAAAGAGGAATGGAGATACCTGCCCGAAGTTGTAAGGCTTTGAGTTGGGTAAGATAAGCCGAATAAGCAATGGAAGCAAAAAGAGTGTTGCGCTCCTCCGATTGATACCGCTCTATCAAATGCACCGCTTCGGACAAGAGCTTCACACGACAAAGGGTATTGGTCTTTTGCCTGCGAAACTTCAGCCACAATGCCCCTTCATCATCCGTAAAGAGGTGTTCCCTATTAAGGGCGAGCATATCGCAATAGGCAACGCCCGTATAACAGGAGAAGAGAAAGAGATTGCGTGCGGTTTCCAACTCCACCTCATACGGCTCAAAAGTAAAGCTCTGCAACTTATCCAATGAAGCCCTATCCAAGGCACGAGGTTGTTTGTTCTCTCCCCGTTCAATCTGTATGTGGGCGAACAGTTGTCGCTCGGTTAATCCTTCCCGATACGCCAAACGGCGGACTTTCTTCACGGCTAATGCCATCTTATGATAATAGGCTTGCGAATGTCCCAGCTTCCCGATAGAGTAGTGTTGCAAGCATTCCAGGAAATCTTCTTCCATCTGTCCGAAAGGAATGTCAGCCGTGTGGTACTTCTCTCCAATAAAGACTTGCAAATGTTTACGGATAGTATAGTAACTACTCATAGTCGTAGCCTTTATTTCGATGCCCACCTTTTGCTCCATCTCCTTGACCATTCGGTCGTATCGTTCCAAAAAGGTGATTTGGCTTTGCATACTTCCTTGAAACTGCTCCTTGATGTCTGTTGCCGTAAAGACCGCACCTCGCTCACAAAGAACTCTATAAGCCGATTGCACTGAGAGGAGCAATCGTTCCAACTTGCCATTCGTTGCCACTGCTTCACGGCTTTTGCCGTTCAGTCTACTCTCACGAGCATTCCACAACTTGGGATCGCACGAGAGCTTACAACTGAATTGGGCGATGGTTCGTCCGTAAGTTATACGCCCCATTATCGGAGCCTGTCCCGACTTGTCCAATCCGCTCTTTTTCAGGTAGAGCAAAACCTTCATTTTGTCTGTTTGCATACGCTTCTGTTTTTATGGGCAAAGTTACCCGTTACCGAAGCGTTCTCAGCTACGCAAAACATTGTGGTACAAAGCATAAGCACCGCAATAGAGAAAAGATTAGTTACCGAACACGCTTCTGTCGGTTACCTTCTCCTGCCTCTTCGTTACCATTCGAGGAATGGACTAACGATTTGGTAACGGAACTTCTGCATAAATCCACGCTTTCTGCACTTTATCCCTCTGTGTAGAACATAGAGAAACACAGCAAATCCCTCTCATTTCCACTTACTTACCTCCCATCCTAGCCTAATGCCCTTTCCTCGAATAGTTCCTTGGGCTGAAAACTAATTTTCAGCAGCAGGAAATTGATTTTCAGGGACGGATTACTAACATTCAGCGGTTGAAAATGATTTTGATCCCTATTATCCCGAAGATTATGTCCGGGCAAAGGGATTTTGCCTACCCGACGCATCGCCCGTTTTGGTTCTCAAAAGAGAAATTCGGGTCGATACCTTCATGCCATTTCTATCACCATAAAACATTGGCACACAGCACAAAGCTAACCTCCCACACCGCTACAACACAAGGAAAGACTCGAAATAGGATAGCATCGGTACGACATATTTTCGTAACTTTACGACTGATATATTAACCCCTTAACTTAGTATTTCTATGGATACTTGGAAAATAAAACTCGCCACCTCCACTATCGGAGCTATCGCGCTTATAGCAGCAGTTTGGATTGCATCGCACAGTTTTGTCTATCGGAATGAAAGGCCTCGTACTATTTCAGTGAAAGGGATGGCATCCCGTAGCTTTACTTCCGACTTCGTGGTATGGTCTTGTGCTATCAATCAGAAGGCTCCGACCCCACAAGAAGGGATGAAGATCATCGAAAGACAGCGCAACGAAGTACTCGAGTACCTGCGTTCGAAAGGGATCCAAGACAGCGAGATAGAGACCTCTCCCGTAAGTTACAGTGAGAACACCTCTTCCTTCTGGGACAATGGCTCAGACCGATACATCACCATCAAAGATGGATACAATATAAGCGTCACCATAAAGATAAGTAGCGAAAGTATTGACAGGGTGGAAGCTGTCGCACAAAGTATAGGAGACCTACTCGGTCAAGGCATAATGATTGACTCATACAGCCCATTGTATTACTATACAAAGCTTGCGGATCTCAAGCTCGAAATGCTCGGCGAAGCCGCAAGTGATGCAAGAAGCCGTGCCGAACAGATTGCCAAAGAAAGCAATGCTGTGGTGGGGAAACTCAAATCTTCGAGCATGGGCGTCTTCCAAATCCTGGGCAAATACTCGTCAGAAGAAGAGTACTCTTGGGGAGGGACGTTCAATACTTCAAGTAAAGAAAAGACCGCAACTATAACAGTTTCCTCCATATTCTCTCTCAAGTAATTCGACCAGAAGATATACCCACTGACACCATATTTATATGTCCTTACTCTATAAAGCGAGGATAGAAGAGTTACGTACTAGGCTTCGCAGATATGACTACGAATACTATATCCTCAATGCCCCAACAGTGAGCGATGCCGAGTACGATATGATGATGAAGGATCTCGAAGCACTCGAAGCCGACTATCCGGAGTACTATGATCCGACATCGCCTACTCAGCGCGTGGGAAGCGATCTCACCGGAGGCGAACGCTCTATCCCGCATCGCCATCCTATGCTATCGCTCGCCAATACCTATACGATTGGAGAGGTGGAAGCATTCTATACCCGCATCATAAGCGAGGTAAGGGATGAGCAGGTGGATATGGTGGCGGAGTTGAAATATGACGGAGTCTCTATCTCCGTCATATACGAAGATGGGAAGCTCGTGCGTGCCGTGACTCGTGGAGATGGTACTCGTGGAGATGATGTGACGGCATCTGTCAAAGCGATCCGCTCCATCCCCCTCCGTCTCCTTGGAGAGAAGTGTCCTCCGATATTGGAAGTCCGGGGCGAGATAGTGCTACCTTGGAGCGAATTTGATAGGATAAATGTCGAGCGGGAACAGAAAGGTGAGCCCCTCTTTGCCAACCCACGTAATGCAGTAGCCGGGACAATAAAGCAATTGAGCCCGAAAGTAGTAAGTGCACGAAAGCCGGAAGCAATCTTCTATTACCTGCTTTCGGACAAGCCGAATGAGCTTCCCGTCTCACACCATCGACGACTTGAGATGATGAGAGATATGGGTCTCAAGGTAAGCGAACATACCCGCCTATGCCATTCGTTCAAAGATCTGTCCGAATACATCTCGCATTGGGAGGTCAAGCGACACGAACTGAATGTGGGTACTGACGGCATAGTCATCAAAGTTGATAGTTATGACCTTCACGACAAGATAGGAATGACGGCAAAGTCTCCTAAGTGGGCGATAGCCTTTAAGTATCCGGCCGAAGAGGCTTGCACAAAACTGCTGAGCGTAGACTTCCAAGTCGGACGCACCGGAGTAGTAACTCCCGTAGCAAACCTCGAGGGAGTACATATATCGGGTACGACCGTCCGCCGAGCTTCTCTGCACAATGCCGACTTCATCAACGAACTTGACCTGTACCTCGGAGATATGGTCATGGTGGAGAAAGGCGGAGAGATCATCCCAAAGATTACGGGGGTGAAGTACGAACTAAGAGAAAACGGCATGCCCCGTATCACTATGCCAAGCGTATGCCCCGTATGTGGGACGCCACTCATCAAGGATGAGAACGAAGCCGGGACCTATTGCCCCAATGACATCTCCTGCCCTCCTCAGATCATTGGACGTATCGAACACTTTGCATCTCGCAAAGCAATGAACATAAACATTGGGCCGGAAACCATCACCGAACTATACAAGCAGGGGATGGTAAGGGATGTGAGCGATCTGTATGCCCTCACGGTAGAGGATATATTACGGCTTCCGCTCTTCAAGGAAAAGAGTGCCACAAAGCTGTATGAGAGCATAAAGAAATCCATAGAAACGCCTTTCGACAAGGTCTTGTATGCTATCGGGATCAACTATGTAGGTGAGGCCGTTGCTCGAGATCTAGCAAAGAAGGTCCGAAGTATCGATACCTTATACGACCTCAGCGTAGAGAAGCTTACCGAGATAGACGGCATAGGTCCCCGTATAGCCGAGAGTATTGTTTCTTTCCTGGCAAACGAAGAGCATAAAGGACTTATCAATCGCCTGAGGGAGTACGGAATACAAATGTCCCTGCCCGATATTGCGACCGAAGACATTACCGGAGACAAGCTCGTAGGAGAGACAATCGTAGTCAGCGGAGTATTCGAAAGTATGGAGCGCGATGCACTGAAAGATCTCATCATCAAGCATGGAGGGAAAGTCGGAAGTGGGATAACGTCAAAGACAACTCTGATGATAACCGGTGCCAACGTGGGACCATCCAAACTGCATAAAGCGCAAGAGCTTGGCACAAAAATACTGAGCGAACAAGAGTTCTTTAGTAAATACGACTTATAACTACCTATACATACAAGATGACTGATATGTCTGCTATTCGCCCCTTTGTACACCTTCATGTCCACTCATACTTTTCTATCCTTGACGGACAAGCGTCCGTCCAAGAGCTTGTAGACATAGCTAAAGCCGACGGAATGCGAGGGATAGCTCTCACCGACCATGGATGTATGTTTGGGATAAAGGAGTTTGTCAATCATATAGATAAGATCAACAGTCCGATCAACGCTCAAATCAAACAAACCGAACAGGCTTTAACGAATGCTTCATTCGAAGCAAAACCCGAACTTTTGGCTACTTTGGAACAACTCAAAAAGCAAAGGTTTGTTCCAATCATAGGATGCGAGTGTTACTGTGCCCGCAGAGGACGACATATGAAAGAGACCGAGAAGCTCGACCGTAGCGGTTATCACCTCATCGTTATTGCCAAAAATCTTACCGGATACAAGAACCTTATCAAGATGGTGTCCAAGTCCTACACCGAAGGTTTATACTACCGTCCTCGTATTGATAAGGAACTGCTCGAACTACATCACGAAGGACTTATCGTGGCAAGCGCATGTCTTGGAGGAGAGATACCGCAACTTATAATGAAAGGTGACTACGAGGGTGCAAAACAATCGGTCCTGTGGTTCAAATCTATCTTTGGCGAAGATTACTATCTCGAGTTGCAGCGACACAAAGCTACCGTAGCACGTGCCAACCATGAGACATATCAGGAGCAGATGAAGGTAAACGAGCAACTGCTTCGTCTATCTAAAGAAACAGGAGTAAAGGTAATCGCCACCAACGATGTACACTTTGCCAAAGAAGAAGATGCGGAAGTACACGACAGACTTATCTGCATGAACACCAAAGTCTTCTATGACGACCCCAATCGCTTATACTACTCTAAGCAAGAATGGCTCAAAAGTCAGAAGGAGATGAATGAGGTCTTTGCCGATCTCCCTGAGGCTCTCGACAACACCATTGAGATACTTGATAAGGTCGAGTACTACTCGATCGACCATAAGCCATTGATGCCGGACTTCCCTATTCCCGAAGGATTCGATGGAGAAGACGACTACCTCCGTCACCTTTCATACGAAGGAGCAAAGCGCAGGTATGGCAACGAGCTTTCCGAAGAGATTATAGAGCGACTCGACTTTGAGCTTGGTACCATACAGAAGATGGGCTTCCCCGGATACTTTCTTATAGTCCAAGACTTCATAGCTGCGGCAAGAGCAATGGGTGTATCGGTAGGTCCCGGGCGTGGCTCCGCAGCAGGGTCACTCGTAGCTTACGCTCTCGGCATCACTAATCTCGATCCCATCAAGTACGATCTCCTCTTCGAGCGGTTCCTTAACCCGGATCGTATCTCCCTTCCTGATATTGATATCGACTTCGATGACGATGGAAGACTTGAAGTTATTAACTGGGTGACACAGAAATATGGGTATGAGAAAGTCGCCCATATCATTACCTACGGCACAATGGCTTCGAAGAGTGCTATCAAAGATGTGGCAAGAGTCATCCGCCTGCCCCTACCGGAAAGCAATCGCCTTGCCAAACTTATTCCGGAAAAACTCCCAAACGTCAAAAAGATAAATATAGAGTCTGCCATCAAGAACGTACCGGAGCTGGGGGAGATATACAATAGCAATGATAAAGTAAAGCGAGAGACGCTCGACTATGCCATGAAACTCGAAGGCACGGTAAGGAGTACCGGGGTGCATGCGTGCGGTATCATCATCGGCAAGGACGCAATCTCTGACACGGTTCCCATATTTGTCACCCGAGACAGTTTGACCAACGAGGAGATACTTGTCACGCAATACGAAGGCAAAGTAATCGAACAGACCGGTCTCATAAAGATGGATTTCCTTGGTCTCAAGACATTATCCATCATCAAGGAAGCACTCATAAACATCAAGAAAAGGCATGGGATCTCGATAGACATCGAGAACATCCCTCTCGACGATAAGAAAACCTACCAACTCTTTAGCGAAGGTCGTACATCAGCTGTTTTCCAATTTGAATCTGCGGGAATGCAAAAGAACCTCAAGCAGCTCGTACCCTCAAAGTTCGAAGACCTTATTGCCATGAACGCTCTATACCGTCCGGGCCCCATGGACTATATACCTTCCTTCATCAATCGTAAGCACGGCATAGAGCCGATACACTATGATCTGCCGGAGATGGAGCGTTATCTCAACGACACTTACGGCATCACCGTCTTCCAGGAGCAGGTCATGCTTCTGTCCCGTGAGCTAGCAGACTTCACGCGAGGGCAGTCCGACACACTGCGAAAAGCGATGGGGAAGAAGGACAAAGCCACGATGGCAACCCTTCAGAGTCAGTTCCTTTCCGGAGGGAAGGCGAAAGGACATCCCGAAGAGACGCTCAAAAAAATATGGGGAGACTGGGAGAAGTTTGCAGAGTATGCGTTCAACAAAAGTCACTCCACTTGCTACTCATGGGTTGCCTACCAGACAGCCTACCTCAAGGCCAACTACCCTGCCGAGTTCCTTGCCGGAGTCCTCAGTCGCAACGTCAATAACAGTACCGAAGTCACTAAGTATATAGACGAATCCCGTTCGCAAGGGATAGAGGTACTCTGCCCTGACGTGAATGAGTCGGACTACATCTTCACCGTGAATACCAATGGCAACATACGATTCGGGCTCGGTGCCATTAAAGGCATTTCACGCAGTGCGGTCAATAATATAGTAGAGGAACGTGAAGCCAACGGCCCATACAAGGATCTCTATGATTTCTTTGAGCGCATCAACCCCAACCAATGTACCAAGAAAGTTATCGAGTCTCTCGTACTGAGTGGTGCATTTGACAGCTTCGGCGACTTCTCGCGCGAAGACTACTTCTCTACGGACGACCATAAGGACGATACGTTTATCGACAAGCTGCTTAGGTACTCTCAGAAGACTCAGAACGAGAAGAATTCGGCACAGATGTCCCTATTCGGCGATAACGAGTACCAAGAACTGGCGAAGCCGATCCTTGAGAAGCGAGCACCGCACTGGAGCGACATCGAACGCCTTACCAAAGAAAAAGAACTACTCGGTATCTACCTTACCTCCTCTCCACTCGATAAGTATGCACTCGTATTGCAATACTACTGCAACGCTACCGTAGACAGCCTTACCGACCCTTCGGCTTATGTCGGCAAGGAGATGGTATTCGGCGGTATCGTGACCGGATACAGGGAAGCGATCTCCCGCAAAGGGACCCAATGCGGGTTCATAAAGCTGCAAGACTTTTCGGGGGAAGGTGAGCTCGCACTCTTCGGTCAGAACTATGCCAAGTTTGCAAACTATGGCAAGGAGGGGCTCTATCTCCTCTTCAGAGCAACTGTAGAGAAGAGTCGATACGGTCAGGAGGATCGCTGCTTCGTTACGATACAAAGCTGCCAGTTGCTCGATGAAGTGTATCAGGGACTCCTTACTTCATTGACCATAGACTTACCATATTACACCTTGACCGACGAGTTGTATAGCGACATCGTGCCCGACCTCCTGAAATCAAAGGAGGGGAACATCGATGTCACCATCAATATCATTGACCCGCCCAATGGAGTAATGCTCCGCACAGAGTCCGACCGTCTCAAGCATATACATATATCACCTGCATTCATCGAAAAGCTGGAAAATATAGATGGTATCACGTTTCGCCTAAACTAATTTGGCACAGATATTGTTATTGATATGCATAGAGGAATCTAACTGAACAATAAGAAACATAATAATTACTCAACACTTAAAAACAAAAAAGCTATGGCATTTGTATTTACAGACGCAAATTTCAAGAACGAAGTAGAGTCAGGGAAGCCCATTGTTATTGACTTTTGGGCAGAATGGTGCGGACCCTGCCGTATGGTTACCCCTATCATCGAAGAGCTTGCTGCAGAGTATGAAGGGAAAGTACTCATCGGTAAGATGAACGTGGACGAGAATGCCGACACTCCGTCAGAGTTCTCCGTACGCAACATCCCCACTATCCTCTTCATCAAGGACGGTAAAGTAGTCGATAAGCACGTAGGTGCAGCATCCAAGGCTGTATTGAAAGAGAAAGTAGACGGGCTACTCTAAGCTCTCCCGATACATACTGAAGTGAGACTGTGTCATATCTTGTTTATGACACAGTCTCATTTTTTGTCACCCGTGTACCGGACAAGAAAGTAAAAGATACCGCAACAAAACTGTCTGCTACCGCATCAAAAGTTGTGGTCGGCCGCCGATTATTACTTTTCAGGGGCCGGAAGTTAGTTTCCCCCCCCCCGTAAAGTAGTTTTCCAGAGCGGGGCATAAGTCTATATCCCATTGTCCGCAAGTTTCTATCCGCTTATGGAATGGTTGCTTTCGGGGAGATTATGTATGCCGTCCGCCAATGCAGCCCAACAAGAGAGACATACGACCCCGGCACTCCCTCCTTACTTTTTCGTATCTTTACGACCGATTTCAGATGATGAACGTATGGAAGAGAAGTCTTTTCAAGAGTATTATGCACCGGAGTTCAGCCATTGTTACGGTTGCGGAGTGGCAAATGCCAACGGGTTGCATATCAAAAGTTATTGGCTCGATGAAGCATCTATGGAGAGTATTGCATACTTTCGCCCCGAGGCATACCATACGGGAGGCTTCCCCGGCAATGTCTATGGAGGTCTGATAGCGGCTCTGCTCGACTGCCATGGCAATGGTACGGCAGCGGCTGCCGGGTACAGACATCTCGGAAGAGAGATAGGCAGTGCCCCGCACTTGCGGTACGTGACCGCCAACCTCAACCTCAACTTCCTCCGTCCTACCCCCATAGGCTTTCGGCTTGAGCTGAGAGCCAAAGTCACAGAAGTGACAGTCCGCAGGGTCAATATGTCAATGAGCCTTATGGCCGATGGTATCACGACAGTCGAAGGCTCCATGGTCTCGGTGCTCCTTCCCGATAAGGCCTTCCCACAAACCCAAATGAAGAATGATACGAAACCTGCTTTTTGATCTCGGCGGTGTCTTTCTCCGACTGACAAGAGAAGAGTCCATACGCCAATTTGTCGCACTCGGCATCCATGATGCAGGCAAACTGCTCGACCCATATTGCCAATCCGGGCTCTTCCTTGACCTTGAGTTGGGGAGATACGATGCCATAACGTTTGCAGAGAAGTTGTCACAAGTCTACGAAGTCAACGTTACTCCCGAGCAGGTAGGTGACGCTCTACTCAGATTCGTGAGCCATGTCGAAGAGTACAAGTTCGACTTCATTTCCACCCAACTCCCCGAAGAGATCCGTCTCTTCCTCATATCCAACACCAACGACTACATATTCAGCTGGGCAGAGAGTCCGGAGTTCCTTTCGAGCGGTAGACCACTATCCTCTTTCTTTGAGAGAGTCTACACCTCCTATGAACTGGGTATGTGCAAGCCCGATCCGACTCTCTTCGCCCACATCATCAGGGATGCGGGCATAGATCCTGCCGAGACGCTCTTTGTAGATGACGGTCCTGCCAATACTGCTACGGCACGCAAGCTCGGCTTCGTCACCTACTGTCCCGAGAACGGTGAGGACTGGACTCCCGTAATACGGAAGATGTTGCTCCCCTGATACGCACCTTGCCCAACAGACGATGAGTACCCATACCAGGCATTCCTACAAGACGATTACCGCCCCGTCCGAAGGCGAATATACCGAGAAGCGGAGCAAGTTCCTCTCCTTTGCCTTTCCTGTCAGCAGCGAAGAGGATGCTCGAACCATCCTGGACGAGATGCGTCGGAAGTACTATGATGCTCGGCACGTATGCTGGGCGTATATCATAGGGAAAAAAGAGAGGATGGAGCGATGCAACGATGACGGTGAACCCTCTTCGACAGCCGGCAAACCGATCCTCGGACAGATACTTTCGCACGACTTGACCGACTGCCTTGTCATCGTAGTCCGATACTTCGGAGGAGTCAAGCTCGGTACCGGCGGACTTATCGTGGCATACAAGGCTGCTGCCGCTTCGGCACTGGAGAGTGCGGAAATCATAGAGCACGAACTCACGACTCGGTACACTCTCACCTTCGGGTTCGACTTCATCAATCCGGTAATGATACTATTGAGGAACACGGGTGCGGAAACAGTAGAGAGTGGCTCGGATATCGACGGATATATATGGACTGTCGATGTGAAAGACAAGGATACCGAAGTCTTCGAGTCCCAAGCATCGACACTGTACCAGCTGAAAGTCTCCCGCACCGAATAAGATATATATGCATACGCTAAAGGGAGTGTGACAAAGGTCTGTCACACTCCCTTTGCTGTTTCGTTTACGACAGAGTGTGGCATGATCCCAAAAGGGAAATAGACCAAAACCGTTACGAACTTCAAGATAACGGTATATAAATCTACTTTCAGCCCTTGACAGTTAGTTTTCAGGGGCTGAAGGTTAGTTTTCCGTTCCTGACAATTACTTTTCAGCCACCGAATACCATTTTCGAAGCGGCAGAAGCAAACTTTGCTACGGCACCCTTTATTTTTCTATACGTAGTAACACACAGAATTCTCCGGGACAAGCATTACCGCAGATAGGGGGCTTCACACACAAGCCTCCCTTTGAATTGTGCTCCAAAAGTGAGACCTTTGTGGAGAAGAGAATAACGAACGGCAACATGTTGATAATACTCATACTGATACTGTCCATAGTAACAGGGATAAGCATCGGCTATCTGCTAAGGCACAAAGGGCTAAAAGCAATGGACCGGATAGTTACGGTCTGGATCTGTATACTGCTCTTCCTCATCGGCATAGAGGTAGGAGGGAACGAGCAGCTACTAAAGCATCTGCACCTACTGGGATACAAAGCTCTCGTCGTAGCTATTGCGACCACCATGGGTGCCATATTGATGTCGGCTCTCCTATGGTGCTTCATCAGAAAAAGTCAAGGGAAAAAGGGGAAATGCTCATGAGACAGTCGTTCATCATAATAGGTTGCTTCGTCTTGGGAGTTCTGGTCGGACACTATCAAATGTTCGATGTCGAGGTCCTGAATAAGCTGACCCGTATAGTACTCATTATACTGATGTTCAGTGTCGGAGTGAGTATCGGCAGTCGCCCAGATAAGATAAAAGGGATGACTCGTTTGGATCTCAGGTACGCCCTCTTGCCGATAAGTACGATCGTGGGTACTGCCTTGGGTGCCGTCGTGAGCTTCATCTGCCTTGGAGGTTGGGGGATCGGAGATTATCTGGCCCTGGGAGCAGGGTTGGGGTATTACTCTCTGAGCAGTGTACTCATATCGGAAGTGCGAGGGGTAGAGTTGGGAGCTGTCGCCCTACTGGTCAATATCATCCGTGAACTCTTTACCTTACTCTGCGCTCCGCTCCTGGTACGACTCTTCGGGCCACTGTCTACAATCGCTGCGGGCGGTGCGACCACGGCAGACACAACCCTCCCAATCGTCATACAATACTCCGGCACAGAATACACTGCTCTATCCATCTTCCATGGCGTACTGTGCGACCTCAGTGTCCCCTTCTTCGTATCCCTCTTCCTACTTCTCTGAAAAAGAGTACGTCAACAGCAGGATCGTCTATTGCACAGAAGTAAGATAATGCGTAACTTTGTGCGCCGATTATTATCAAAAATAGACAGCAAGTAGAGCAAAGCTCCCGATTCGGTGTGTGTCCACCCCAGAGAGAGCCCTCTGCCGAGCTATTTTATTAACACATTAATTACATTAGAAAGTGGATACTTTAACTTACAAGACCATTTCTGCAAACAAGGCAACTGTGAACAAAGAGTGGGTTGTGGTAGATGCCACAGGTCATTCACTTGGCCGTCTGTGCAGCGAGATCGCGAAGATCTTGCGCGGCAAGAACAAACCGAGCTTTACTCCACACGTTGATTGTGGCGATAACGTGATCGTTATCAATGCAGACAAAGCAATCCTGACCGGCCATAAGTGGACCGATCGTCAGTACCTTACCTTCTCGGGTTATCCCGGAGGCCAAAAGTCATTCTCGCCAGAAAGACTCAAACAGAAAGGCGTGGATCGCCTCTTCCGTAAGGTAATCAAGGGGATGCTCCCTAAGAACAAGTTGAGCGATAAGCTGATCAACAACCTTTATGTATATGAAGGTGGCGAACACAAGCACGCAGCTCAAAAACCAAAACTCGTAGAACTCAAAACCATCTAAGGGAAACAGCTATGGAAGTAATCAACGCATTAGGTAGAAGAAAAGCAGCCGTAGCTCGTGTCTACGTGAAAGAAGGTAGTGGGAAGATCGTCATCAACAAGAAAGATCTCGGTACATACTTCCCATCGTCTCTCCTCCAATTCGTAGTAAAACAACCGCTCAATACACTTGGCGTGGCGGAAAAGTACGACATCACAATCAACCTTAAGGGTGGAGGATTTAAGGGACAGAGCGAAGCAGCTCGCCTCGGTATAGCTCGCGCACTCGTAAAAATCAATTCCGAAGATAAGCCAAAGCTCCGCGCCGAAGGCTTCATGACTCGTGATCCACGTACAGTAGAGCGTAAGAAACCGGGACAACCAAAAGCACGTAAGAGATTCCAGTTCTCTAAACGCTAATATTACGGTATATTTATTCCTTAGGGGATCCGTCGGAGCAATACCAACTCCTGAGACTTGTCTCCTAAGCAAAAGAGAAAACAACTTATTATTAAATCCACGTTTAGTATCTAAACCCGCAAGACGGAAGACGACTAAAAATCCCCTACTTGCAGGTTGAAAACAAACAGAAAGTAAACGAAAACTATGTCAAGAGTAACATTTGACCAACTACTTGAAGCCGGAGCACACTTCGGTCACCTAAAAAGAAAGTGGAACCCGGCTATGGCTCCATACATCTTTATGGAGCGCAATGATATCCATATCATTGACCTACACAAAACAGTTGCCAAAATAGATGAAGCGGCTGAAGCACTAAGAAAGATGGCTCAGACAGGAAAAACAATCCTCTTTGTTGCAACAAAGAAGCAAGCAAAAGAGGTTGTTGCCGAGCTCTCACAGGCAGCTTCAATGCCGTACGTAGTAGAAAGATGGCCGGGCGGTATGCTTACCAACTTCCCTACTATCCGTAAAGCCGTCAAGAAGATGGACACCATCGATAAGATGACTTCTGATGGCACATTCGACAATCTCTCTAAAAGAGAAAAGCTTCAGATAAGCCGTCAGCGTGCAAAGCTTGAAACCACTCTCGGTTCTATCGCAAGTATGAAGCGCCTTCCTTCGGCTCTCTTCGTTATCGATGTTATGAAGGAGCATATCGCAGTCCGCGAAGCTAATAGACTTGGTATACCAGTATTCGGCATCGTTGACACCAACTCCGATCCTTCAAACATTGACTACGTAATCCCTGCTAACGATGACTCAACAAAAGCGATAGAGCTAATCCTAAGCACTATGGTTGAAGCCATCAAAGAAGGTGCAATGGAGCGTAAGATTGAAAAGCAAGACGAGGAGAACACTGAAGAAGCTGCTCCACGTCGCGAACGTCGTGCCCGCACAGGCGGTGTACGTCGTGAGCGCACCAAGAAGGAAGATAGCGAAGCAATGAACGCTCGCGTTGCCGACAAGTTCCAGAAGGATTCTGACGACAACTAATACATTTCCCGGAAAGTTTCCGTGGGGAGAGGTAGGCTTTATGGTGTCAATACGTTGTCAATACGTAACTACAAGGTCATAGCTCCCTCAAGATTTCCGTGGAGAGAGATAGACTTTGTAGCCCGACGTTGCATAGATTGATATGCGATAGCGAGCTACAAAGTCTCATCAAATAAGAAAAGTAATAGACAATAACCAAACCATAAAACAATAAAACGACTATGGCTGTATCAATGGCAGACATTAGCCACCTCAGAAAGATGAGTGGCGCAGGTATGATGGACTGTAAGAAAGCTCTTGAAGAAGCTAATGGAGACTTCGACAAGGCTATGGAAATCATCCGCAAGAAGGGTCAAGCTGTAGCTGCAAAACGTTCAGATCGCGAAGCTACTGAGGGTTGTGTGCTTGCAGAGACTAACGGAAAGGACTTTGCTTGTATCGTAGCTATCAACTGCGAAACCGACTTCGTTGCGAAGAATGAAGACTTCATCGGTATGACTCGTGAGGTCCTCAAGACAGCAATGACGCATAAGCCCGAAAACAAAGAAGCACTCCTTTCTATCACTCTTGCTGATGGTCGCACGGTCAGTGAGCATATCACCGATCGCTCCGGTATAACCGGCGAAAAGATGGAACTTAGCGCATACGAATACGTTAAGGGAGAAGCCACAATAGAGTATATCCACCCGGGAAATAAGCTTGCTACTATAGTTGCATTCAATGAAGGTCTCGAGTATCAAATCGCCCGAGATGTAGCTATGCAGGTTGCGGCAATGAATCCTGTAGGGATCACACCTGAGGGTGTACCTCAGCACATCATTGACCAAGAGCTTGAGATCGCTCGTGATAAAGCTCGCCAGTCAGGCAAGCCCGAGAACCTTATCGATCGTATTGCTGAAGGGGCACTTCAGAAATACTATAAGGAGAATACTCTCTTGATGCAAGATTCTATCAAGAACCCTAAAGAGACTGTTGATCAAGTGCTTAAGGGTATCTCTAAGACTCTTACGGTAGTATCATTCAAGAGGATTAACCTCAATCAGGACTAATATCCCCTACTACCTTCAAGTATAATACGATATGAAGAGACTCTTGGCACTGAAATACATGCCTTAGAGTCTCTTTGTATTTTCTCAAGAGAGATTAGAATACTTGTGGATATACGATTATCTGTATCATTAACCTCGTGAAACTTATCTTCATCATGACAAAAAAATTTTTCTCACTTATCTGTATGGCTTTGATCGCATCGGCTTGTGGGACGAAGAGCAATCAGAACGCGACTTCACTCGAAGGGAACCCATTCGTCGCTCCAAGCACACTTGAGTTTGGTGCTCCCGACTTCACAAAGATTGAAAACAAGCACTACCTCCCGGCCTTTGAGGAAGGGATCAGACTACATAAGGAAGAGCTTGATGCAATCATCAATAACGAAGAGCCGGCAACATTCGAAAACACCATCCTCGCTCTCGAGCGTTCGGGTTCAATGCTTGCGCGTACCAGCAGCGTCTTCTTTGCAATAGCGTCAGCCGACAAGACGGACGAAATCCGTGACATAGAAACAAAGGTGATCCCTATGCTCACACAGTGGAGCAACGAAATGTCTCTGAACGACCAACTTTTTGCACGAATCAAAACCGTTTATGATACTCAAAGAGACTCCCTCTCCGGCGAAGATCTCCGTCTCCTCGACGAAGTGTACAAGAAGTTTGTCCTTCAAGGTGCAGAGCTCGATGCAGAAAAGAAGGCAGAACTCAAGACTATCAATTCAAAGATTGCCGAACTTCAACAACAGTTTGGCAATACCGTGACTGACGCTACAATAGCTGCAGGCGTATGGGTTGATAGCGAAGAAGAGCTCGCAGGTCTCAGCGAAGGTCAGAAGAACCAGTGTAAGCAAGACGCAATCAATGCAGGTGGCAAGGCTCCTTACTATATCGTCATCACCAACACAACCCAGCAGGCCATCCTCTCTTCGCTTGACAATAGAAGCCTTCGCGAGAGAGTCTACAATGCTTCTATCCATCGTTGTGACGAGACTACCGAAGCGAATACTTACGGTACTATCGTAGAGCTTGCCAAGCTTCGCGCTCAGAAGGCAGCACTCCTCGGGTACCCCAACTATGCGGCTTACTCAGTGGCAGATGCCATGGCACGTACTCCGGAGAACATCTACTCCTTCCTCAACCTCCTCATCGACGAATATCTCCCAAAGGCTGAGAAAGAAACCGCAGAGATTGAAGCATACGCACAAAAGACTCAAGGGACAGACTTCAAGCTCCAACCCTACGATAGATTCTACTACTCCGACAAGATGAAGCAAGAGGTATTCAACTTCTCAGACGACCAGGTACGTCCCTACTTCAATCTTGATAGCGTCCTGATCAACGGGGTATTCTACTCAGCCGAGAAGGTGTACGGTATCACTTTCACGAAGCGTACAGACCTTCCGGTATATCACCCCGATGTAGAAGTGTACAATGTCAATGATGCCAATGGTGAAGTCATAGGTCTATTCTACCTGGATATGTTCCGCCGTCCGACGAAGCAGGGTGGAGCATGGATGGATGCCTTCCAAGAGCAGTCACACTTCCTGGGTCAGAAGCCGATCATCTATAATGTTTGCAATGTAGCTAAGCCAGCAGAGGGTGAGCCTTGCCTACTCTCTTGGGATGAGATAGTCACACTCTTCCACGAGTTTGGCCATGGTCTCCACGGTCTTCTCTCCAACTGCAAGTACAAGACTCTGGCAGGGACATCAGTATCGAGAGACTTTGTAGAGCTTCCTTCCCAGTTCACCGAATACTGGGCTTCGCAGTCTGACGTGTTTGACAACTATGCAAAGCACTACCAGACCGGCGAACCTATGCCTAAGGAATTGAAAGAAAACATGCTGAAGTCCGTGATGTTCCATGCAGCTTATGCACTCGGTGAGAACCTCGCATCTACCTCTTCAGACCTCGGATGGCATATGCTCACAGCAGATCAGGTACCATCGGCGGCAGATGCTCCGGCATTCCAGACCACACTGCTCGAACAGATGAGACTCCTCAACCCGCAGATCCCGCCACGCTATAACCCAACTTACTTCCGTCATGTATGGGGAGGTGGCTACGCTGCCGGGTACTACTCATATCTATGGTCTGAAGTCCTTGCGGTAAACGTGGGCGACGTCTTCACCAAGGCTGGCGGTATCAATAGAGAGTTGGGCGATAAGCTCCGCGCAACTATCCTTTCAAGCGGCAATACGAGACCACTCGAACAGATATTCACAGAGTTCACCGGGCTCCAACAACCAGACGCCAAAGGGTTCCTAAAGGCACGCGGTCTATAATCCCTGCCGTCAGGACAATCCATACACAAGGCTCTGCAATCTGAGATTGTAGAGCCTTGTCTTTCTCCCAAAGCATAGATGCAGAAGCTATGAGGTGCAAAGATGATAATGACTTCCTGTCGGAAAAGCCAATATTACCGCATCGGAAGTTGTATCCAGGGGCGGGGAAGTACTTTTCCGGGGCAGAGCAGTAACAATCAGGGGCGGGAAAGTAGTTTTCTGCCCCTGAACATAAGTACCTAACCAGGCATCTACAACTTCTCTCCCGGTCATTCGGAAGTTTTCAGTACGACTTCCGGCATCTGCCCACATCAAAAGCTATACTCCTCAATCCGCTCTTTATCCCCTCCTTAAATAGAAAAAATGCGTAACTTTGTATAGTTAATAAATAACTACTGACCAACTTTTATCCCTACCTTTACGAAGAAAGCCGTACAAGGAAGGGAGTATTAAGCAGATATAAACTTAGAGTCGTATGAGTATAAATATTACATTTCCGGATGGTTCGGTAAAGCCGTTTGACAAAGGTATCACTGCGTTGCAGATCGCAGAGAGTATAAGCCCTCGTCTGGCCCAGGACGTCCTCTCTGCAACAGTGAATGGAGTCATAGTAGACCTCTCACGCCCCATTAACGAGAATGCAGAAGTCAAGCTCCACAAATGGGACGATGAGGAGGGCAAGCACGCCTTCTGGCACACAAGTGCCCACCTTATGGCAGAGGCTTTGCAGGAGCTTTATCCCGGGATAAAGTTCGGCATAGGGCCAGCTATCGAGGCGGGATTCTACTACGATGTGGATCCGGGTACGGATGTGCAGATAAAGGAGTCCGACCTCCCCGCCATAGAGAAGAAGATGGTAGAGCTTGCAGCTCGTAACGAAGCCCTACAACGTCGGGAAATCTCCAAGAAGGATGCTCTCGACTATTGGAACGGCAAGGGTGATGAGTATAAGGTCGAGCTCATCACAGACCTCGAAGATGGTACCATCACAACCTATACACAAGGCGGATTTACCGACCTCTGCCGTGGCCCTCACCTGCTCAGCACCGCACCCATTAAGGCAATTAAGCTCCTCAGCGTAGCAGGAGCTTACTGGAGAGGAGACGAGACACGTCGTCAGCTGACACGTATCTATGGCATCACTTTCCCAAAAAAGAAGATGCTCGATGAGTATCTTGTACTGCTCGAAGAGGCAAAGAAGCGCGATCATCGCAAGATAGGCAAGGAGCTCGAGCTCTTTGCGTTCTCGCAAAATGTCGGTGCCGGCTTGCCCCTGTGGCTACCGAGAGGGACACAGCTACGACTTTCGCTTGAAGAGTATCTGAAGAAGATACAGAAGATACACGGCTACGAGCAGGTGATGACCCCACACATAGGACACAAGAACCTGTACATCACCTCGGGACACTATGCAAAGTATGGGGCCGACTCGTTCAAACCCATACAGACGCCTCAGGAAGGAGAGGAATTCATGCTCAAACCGATGAACTGCCCCCACCATTGCGAAGTGTACAAGACCAAGCCTCGCTCATACAAAGACCTGCCGGTACGCTTGGCAGAGTTCGGTACGGTCTACCGCTATGAGCAGAGCGGAGAGCTCCATGGTCTGACCCGTGTGAGAGGATTTACCCAAGATGATGCCCACATCTTCTGTCGTCCCGATCAGATCAAAGAGGAGTTCATCAAGGTGATGGACATCATCTTCATCATCTTTAAGGCACTTGACTTCGCCAACTTCGAAGCACAAATCTCACTGAGAGACAAAGTCAATAGAGAGAAATATATAGGGTCGGAAGAAAACTGGGAGAAAGCTGAACAAGCAATCATAGAAGCTTGCAAAGAAGTAGGCCTACAAGCCAAAATAGAGTATGGCGAAGCCGCATTCTATGGACCGAAACTCGACTTCATGGTCAAGGATGCACTCGGTCGTCGTTGGCAGTTGGGGACAATACAAGTAGACTACAACCTGCCGGAAAGATTCGATCTCGAATACACCGGAGAGGACAACAAGAAGCACCGCCCAGTGATGATCCACAGAGCACCATTCGGTTCGATGGAACGCTTCGTGGCAGTACTCATCGAGCACACTGCGGGTAAGTTCCCACTCTGGTTGGCTCCGGACCAAGTCGCTATCCTTCCCATCAGCGAGAAGTACAACGACTATGCATTCAGCGTAGCGAAAACCCTTGCACGCAATGACGTACGTGCATACGTGGATGACCGCAACGAGAAAATAGGACGTAAGATTCGTGACAACGAGCTTAAGAGAGTCCCCTATCTCCTCATCGTAGGGGAAAAAGAAGCTGAAACCGGAACAGTATCAGTAAGAAAACAAGGCGAAGGAGATCAAGGTTCGGAAGAAATTGCTATCTTTGCTGACCGAATTGTGAAAGCTGTAGATCAGCAGATGAACTCTTGGAAGGAGGAGTAGTACCCTCTCCCCTATGTTTATACGCTGAGATAGGTTTTACGTACAGATCGTTAAATATTTTATCATACTGAATGTCCAACATTAAAAGACCTCAAGATCCAAAAGATCAGCAACAACATCGTATCAACGATCGTATCAGAGCACGTGAAGTGCGTCTGGTAGGCGACAATGTCGAACAAGGTGTCTACTCCCTCACAGAGGCAAAACGTATAGCCGATGAACTGGAATTGGATCTTGTGGAAATCTCTCCCAATGCTGAGCCTCCCGTATGTAAAATAATGGACTACCAGAAGTTCCTATATCAGCAACGAAAGAAGCTGAAGGAACAGAAAGCAAAGTCCGTAAAAGTTGTCGTGAAAGAGATTCGTTTCGGACCTCAAACCGATGATCATGACTACAACTTCAAGTTGAAACATGCAAAAGGTTTCCTTGAAGATGGCTGCAAATTGAAAGCTTACGTCTTCTTTCGCGGTCGTTCCATCCTCTTCAAGGACCAAGGAGAAATGCTTCTACTGCGTTTTGCCACGGACTTGGAGGATTATGCCAAAGTAGATCAGATGCCGGTGTTGGAGGGAAAACGGATGATCATGATGTTTTCACCGAAGAAAACCGGTGGAAGCAGCAAGAAAAAGGAAGCTCCGACTACCGATAAAAACAAAGCAAACGAGGAAGAGTAATCATCCAGCCTCACGAATAAGAGATAATAAAGGGTGATAAGGCATATCACCCGATATATATTTATAACTTAACAATTAGTATTTGGAATGCCTAAAATGAAGACTATTTCCGGTGCCAAAAAGAGGTTCGCCCTCACCGGATCAGGTAAGATCAAGTGTAAGCATGCGTTCAAGAGACACATCTTGACCAAGAAGACTAAGAAACAAAAAAGAAACTTGACAAACTCAAGCTTGGTTCACAAGTTCGACGAAAAGAATGTCAAGGTCATGCTCGGTCTAAGATAAGATGTGAGATTAAGTAACGCAGGACTTACGCAAACAGGATTTTTATAACAGAGTGTCGAGCTGTATAACTAAGTGCCTCACCTATTGACAAGCAATAGTGGCCGCCCACACTCATAAGATTTTTAGAAAACTATGCCAAGATCAGTGAATCATGTCGCTTCAAGAGCGAAGAGAAAAAGAATTTTGAAGCTAACCCGTGGTTACTACGGTGCACGTCGCAATGTCTGGACTGTAGCAAAGAATACATGGGAAAAAGGTCTCACTTATGCTTACAGAGACCGTAAGAACAAAAAAAGGAACTTCCGTGCTCTTTGGATTCAGCGTATTAACGCTGCCGCACGTATGGAAGGCACATCATACTCCAAGCTTATGGGAGCGCTCCATGCTAAGGGTATCGAGATCAACAGAAAGGTTCTTGCCGATCTCGCAATGAATCATCCCGAAGCATTCAAAGCTATCGTAGAGCAAGCGAAGTAAGTAATACTTCGCAGGATATAGGGGCTGTGTCAGATGATTGACACAGCCCTTTTTGTATTCTTATGTATCCTCGTGAGGAGGAAATCCGAAATGTTGTCTCGACCCAAGCAGATACAAACGTCCTTCATTTATAGATATAAACTTCTGAAGAAGCAACATCAGACTTCCACACACGAGAATATAAACTTATGACGAAGCGGATATAAACCGATTTTGCAGCCCGTGAGTGGTACTTTTCCGCTCCTGAAAGTTAGTTTTCAGGGGCGGAAAAGTATTAATCAGGAGCGGAAAATCATTTCTGATCCCAGAGAAAAGAATTTCAGTACGGGATCATTACTATTTCCGATTACGGACTGCCCGACTGGTTCTGCGGTACGGTCGTACAGAGGGATGGGTGGGGGGCTCTGGCGAGATCGCCTAAACTTGACTGGAAGCAACGGTATGGATGAACGAATTGTGGGGGAAGTATTCTACTTAATCCGTCTCAACTTGATTGAAGATGACGATACGGGTGAATGGAGATGCTGATCTTTACGGTTTCCTATCATAGACAAGGGAAATCTATTTCTGAAAGAAGAATAGAGCCTCATTAGTCCCGAAATACCTATATTTGGGTAGCCGCAATTTAAGGTGTTGGCAGTAATTTTGTTCTTAATAAACAACTTACAAGTTATGAGCAACACAATAAGAAAAACGCTACTGATTATCGTCTCGTGTCTCTTGGGTTTTATGACTGCCACAGCACAGGAGAGTCATACTCTGAGCGGGACAATCTATGAACTGATCAAGGGTAAACGCAAAGCTCTGCCCTATGCCACTCTATCTCTCCCCGAGTACAAGATGGGGGTACGCTCTACCTCTGACGGCTCATATCGTATCAAAGGGGTCCCGAGCGGGAAGATCCGTGTGCAGGTTTCTTTCGTAGGCCTGACACCCGTTGATACAATCGTGACGATACAGGGGGCGACGACTCTCGACTTTGTCCTAAGGGAAGACAACTTCAGACTGAAAGAAGTGACCGTAACGGCTGAAAAGAGTGAAGCCGGACAAGCAACCTCGAGCAAGATCTCCCGCAAAGCGATCGATCACTTACAGGCTCTCAGCCTGGGAGACATCCTCTCGCTCCTACCGGGGGGTATAGTATCCAATCCGACCCTTTCCAGTGCTTCTCAAGTAACACTCCGCACGGCATTGGACAACAATATGAATGCTCTCGGAACTTCGATCATACAAGATGGTGCTCCGATCTCTAACAACTCGAATATGCAAACGATGAATCCTGTCGTAGCTGGTAGTACTGCGGCTCTTGGAGGTGGGGCAAGTCCGACGGGAGGTATTGATACTCGTATGCTGGGAGTAGACAATATCGAGTCGGTCGAGGTGATACGTGGGGTGCCTTCTGTCGAGTATGGCGATCTCACTTCGGGAGCAATTGTTGTTCGTTCCAAAGCAGGCAAGCAACCCATTCGCTTCAGTGCCAAAGTAAACCCGAATGTCTACCAGGCAAGTGTCCATGGGGGATTCAACCTTGGTGAGAAGAAAGGGGCACTGAGTTTCAGCACCGACTATGCTTACAACGTAAATGACCCGATACAGTCGTACCTCACTTACCGAAGAAGTATGGGGAAGGTAATCTACTCGAACGACTTCTTCGATGGCAAGCTGTCGAGCAATACTTCACTTAACCTCCTTTACGGTAAGGATAGTAGGGAGATGAATCCGGATGACAAAACCTATCAGCGTGCTTCAAAAGGGAGTCGGATGGGTTACACCGTCAATACAAATGGGACTTGGCAGTTCAATGAGGGCTGGCTGAAGAGCATATCCTATACCCTCGCTTACTCGGACACGAAGAAGGAGAGCTACTATCAAGAGCTCTTTACTGCGGCAAATGCCCCCTACTCTGCCACTACACGAGATGGGGCTGTGCTATCAAACGTTGCTGGGGAACGCCTGTATGACAAAGAGGGGAACGAGATAACGTCCTTCCCCGAGGGGGGAGAGGTGTTCAGATCTTACTATCTCCCCAGCACATACCTCGGGCGATACAGTATAGATGGTCGGGAGATCAGCCTTTACGGTAAGATAGCTGCGAACTTCCATAAGCGTGTCGGGGGGGTGAGCAATCGTGTGATGCTGGGGGCCGACTTCCGTCTTGATGGAAATAAAGGCACAGGTAAGACTTTTGAACAAACGAGCGTCCCTTATCGTAATCTCTCTGCCTTGAATGCTACTTACCGACCTCGCCCTTATGACGATATACCTTTCATGCGCCAGATAGGGATATATGCTGAGGACAATATGCACCTCGCCATAGGTAGATCTATGCTGAAAGCTCAGCTCGGGCTCAGATACGATCATGCTTCGGTCGTGGGAGGGATACTGTCGCCCCGTATCAATCTGGGGTACGATCTCGGTAGAGGTCTCTCGATACGTGCGGCTTACGGGAGAACAGCCAAGATGCCAACCCTCCTCTATCTGTATCCCGAAAAGGCGTACTTCGAGTACATCAACCTCAACGAACTTGCAGAAGAAAAGATCGCTGAGGAACAACGTAGGTTCATCACTACGACAAGGGTATTCGATACTGCCAACCCTAATCTCAAAATCGCCCAGAATGAAAAGAAAGAGATAGGATTGGACTTCAATCACAAGCTATTCTCTGCAAGTGCCACACTCTTTACGGAAAAGCTCAACAATGGGTACACTATGAGCCACTTACCGACCACATTCAAGCCTCTTATATTCAAAGAATACAAGAGGGATAAGGTCGGTGTGCTTGCTCTCAGTCAAGAAAACCCTGTGCTTGCGGCTTACTACACCCCAACGAATAACCAATCCATCCAGACGAATGGGATAGAGTATGAACTCAATATACATCGTATAGAGGCTATCCGCACGTCATTTTCCATCACCGGAGCGTATATGCTTACAAGATATGATAACAAAGGCTATTACTACTACGACAACAGTGGACCGGGGGGCTCGCAACGCAATCACGTAGCGCTGTATAGCCCAGATATGCAGAAGCACTTAGTCTCCATGCACAATACGACATTCCGTGTCACTCATAATATCCCGGAGATAGGCTTTGTCGTAACGCTCACTTCTCAGGTTACCTGGAGAGATACTGACAGATACATCATGGGGAATGACTCTATCCCTATTGCCTATATCTCCAAAGTAGACGGGAAGATGTATGAGTACACTCCGGAGATGAAGGATGACCCGGAGATGAAGAAGCTTATCCGGAACATCGATAAGTCGAAGTACATTGATGAGAGTCTCCCTCCGCTCGTTTCTTTCAACGTCAATCTGACAAAGGAGATAAAGGACTTCATGCGGATTTCGTTCTTTGCCAATAACTTCTTCCGCAGCTATCCGCTCGCCGAATCCAAAAGATCACCGGGGAGCAAGTACGTAAGGAATAACAATTACTTCTATGGTCTGGAAATCATGCTCCGCCTCTAACTCCCTCAAAAATGATCATTATGAAAAAGGTAAACATAAATACTATCGCCTACATCTGCTTATTGCTCCTCCTATCGTCGTGCTATGACTACAAGGAGATAGTCAAAACAGATAAGGTGGAAAGCATCACCGTAAAGCTGACCACCAACTTCGTGGATATCTCCCCCGAAAGTCTGACAGGCCTCTCCGTCTCCTTCGAGAACTTTGAAGAGGGAGTAAAGACAACCATGCCTCTCTCTGCGATACTTATGAACGTAGACGACCTAATCCCGGGGATATATACAATCAATATCTCCGGTCAGGTAAAGGATAAGTCGGGGAAGACGTTCTACGTCAATGGTAATCGGATCAACTATGCCGTAATCCCCGGTAACGAGGAGTTGAGTATCGACGTGGCGGGAGGAGTGCTGAGCCCTATCGTCTTCAAGGAGATATACTATACCGGAAGTCCGACAAGATACTTCAGAGATCAGTTCTACGAGTTATACAACAACTCCAATGAGGTCGTATACCTCGATGGCATATACTTCGCCCACCTCTGCCCTACAAAGGCAACAACAAAGCTCCCGGTATGGCCTGAGGAAGATAAAGGTAAGTATGTCTATGGAGAAAGGGTATGGAAGTTCCCCGGAAATGGTCGAGACTATCCGCTTCAGCCTGGAGAGTCTTGCATCATCTCTCAGTTTGCCGCCAACCACAAGTTGCCGCAATACAATCCCAACTGTCCGATAGATGGCTCGTCTTCAGAGTTTGAGTTCAATCTAAATAACCCGAACTTTCCGGATATGCCTGCGTATGATATGCTGCACGTGTTCTATGACGGGAAAGCAGCTCCCGGACGTACCCCACAATACTTAACGAGTGTGTTCGGCGCAGCTTATGTCATCTTCAAAGAACCTGACGGAGAAAGCTATGATCCGGTCGGAAACAAAAACCTTCAGACCACAGACCTTAGCTCGACAAGTCCGACATTGTACGCTAAAATTCCGATAAAGTATGTCCTCGATGCGGTAGAATGCGGAGACAATGAGAATATGGTCACCGCCAAACGTGTACCCGGAGTGCTCGATGCTGGGATGACTTATGTAGGCTCTACGTATAGTGCCCTTTCCGTTGTGCGCAAAAAGGCAAGTACACGTCCAGACGGCACACCGATTTTGCAGGATACAAACAATAGCACTGATGACTTCGATCGAGGTCTCACACCGGAACTCAGACGTTACGGCTCCAAGATGCCGACATGGAATCATACTCTCAAACCCTAAACACTTACGATAATGTATCTGACGAAACTACATAATCTACTACGTCTTACCCTATCGACAGGTCTTCTTGTCGGGTCTATCCAAATGCTTTATGCGCAAAAGCTGCTGGACAGTACGAGCTCTTTGACATCATTGGAGCGAGCAAAGTTATCATCCTTATGGCTAAAGACCGACAACGCAGCAGCTCTTCCACTCTACGGGTTACGAGATTTCTCAACTATTCAGGCAGAATACTCGACAACCAACGGGAAATTCAAGAACCCTCAACACGGTAAGAAAGAGAATAGTCTCGCTGTCTTCAGTGAAGAGTATCTGAAACTTTCAAAAGCCTATGTATTCGGGAGCTTCGAATATAACGACCGTACCGTACACGATGCCGGCTTCAATGCCTCGATCCTCGATACCGAACGGGGTATGCCGTACTATATTGCTGATACGTTTAAGAGTGATTGGAGAAAGCACAATTACAACCTTCACTTCAAGGCTGCCACTCTCCCTATCGACAATAAGGTAATACTCGGTATCTCCGGTAGCTACTCCGCAGCAGATGGAGCGAAACAGCGCGACCCTCGTACCGATAATAGGCAAATGACCTTCAGCATCTCGCCGGCCATTATCTATATCCCGGCACCAGGACATCGTGTAGGACTAAACATCGGGTACGGGACTCTCAAGGAGCAATCCTCAATGCAGAATGTCAATGTATACGATGACCACGACTACTATATGCTTTATGGCTTGGGCAAGTCCGTAAAGCATATTGGCAGTGGTGCGACAACGGACTACAAAGGGATCGATCTCTCATCAGTCTTACAGTATCACTTTGCCGGCAATAGTACCGAAGTGTTGGTAGACTTAGGATACAGACGCCATACGGAGACCGCAACCACATCGTTCAGTACTCCCAATAACCGCGGCAGCATCCTACTCAACAACTTGTATGGTTCTGTCACATTCATCCGAGAGACCCGCACATTGATACACTCATTAAGGTTGTTCGGCTCGACCACCCGCAATCACGGCATCGAATATGTGAATATACGAGACACTTCTGTCGAACAAAAAGGGTGGATCACGTTGCACAAGTCTATCCGCTCAGCATACAATAACGATGAAGTCGGCGGGATATACACCTTGATGTCCAAGAAAGGGAGCGGGTACGGATGGAGGCTTGATCTTTCGGGGAAGTATGAATCGACCGACAACGAATACTATATCCCCCACTCTACATTCAATGTTTGCAACCTGATTACCTCGGTACGTATCAGCAAAGATCTAACTATCGATCGGTCAGGACGACACAGCCTGCTCTTCAGACTCGGTTACACTAATGGCAATAACCTATCCGGGAAGTACACCTATGCAGGCTCTCACCCCGACAGTCCTATTGTCATAGGATTAGAGCTTGATAAATTCCGCCACAGTAGCGCCACCTTCAATGCTATTGAAGGGAGTATGACCTACTCCACTTCCATTGGAAGCTCAAGTACTTCAACCCTTTTTGCAACATTGGGATACGATGGCTCATTAGCCAAGTATTACGATCTCGGTAGCAGATCCCGGCTCACATTTACAGTCGGTTATAACTTCTAAAGCACCATCTCATGAAATCTCTATATTCCAGACTGATATTTACAACCACCATAGCCTACTTCCTATCCTGTATTACCCTATTCGCGGGGAATATAGAGGTAGTACGCTCCTCTCGCAAGGCCAGTTCTGCCTTTGCCATTGTGGTGGACAAGGCAACAAACTCAGCGGCTCACGACGGGCTGAAGAAGTACAGCGATATGCTCGAGAACGAAGGCTTGACAGTACATCGACTGATTACAGACAATGCAACCCCTGAAGAGATACGCAGGGAGCTGCACAACCTCCTGTCGCTCAAGCCTGCCATCGAAGGAGCTATTCTCGTTGGCGACATTCCCATCGCTATGATCCGCAATGCCCAACATCTCACTACGGCCTTCAAAATGGACGAAGAGAAGTTCGACTTCGCCCAGTCTTCCGTCCCCTCCGATAGGTTTTATGACGATCCACAGTTGCGGTTCCACTTCATTAGCCAAGACGAAAAGGACCCCAACAAGTACTATTTCCGACTCGATGAGGTCGGAGCGCAGTCTCTTGCCCCTGCATTTTACACTGCACGCGTGTACGTCCCGAAGACGATGCGATGCGATGCGCACAAACTCATCGACGAGTACTTCCACAAGGTTGTAGAGGTACGCTCCCGCCCCTCCAAGGTCAATCGTATGGTCACCTTTGCGGGACATGGATACAATTCTGACTGTCTTGTCGCATGGGCAGACGAACGAAGGATGTATCTCGAGTCGTTCCCCCAGCTCGCACAAAAGAATGAAGGTCTGCTCTCATTCAACTTCCGTACCACTCACGATATGAAGAAGGTACTACTGCATGAGCTTATGAAAGGGCACGCAGATATTATGATCTTCAACGAACATGGGAGCAACGATACACAATATCTCACCACGAACCTTGCGATAAACGATCGCAAGACGGCACTCAACCTCTTCCAGGCATCCCTTTTCGACAAACTACGCACCGTCCGTAGCCAGACTCCGGAAGCAGTGGATTCAGTACAGGCTGCGATGCAGAAGGAATACAAGCTCCTACCGGACTTCTTCACCGAAGCATTCGATCCCCGACGTATCACTGCCGACTCGCTACGTCTCGCAGGTTATGACCTGACGACGGCAGATATGGGACGTGACTTTGCACCCACACCGACCTTTGTTGTACTGGACGCTTGCTACAACGGAGACTTCTCGGACAGTGACTATGTCGCCGCTCATTACCTCTTCTCTCCCGGCAGTACCATCACAGTACAAGCCAATTCGCGCAATGTACTGCAAGACCGATGGACCAATCGCGCCTTCGGACTCCTCAATCACGGGCTCTCCATAGGAGAACATAATCGATTGATTGCCTCTCTCGAAGGGCATCTCTTCGGCGACCCCACGCTCTACTTCAGACCTTCAGACGATAGTAAGCGCATCAGTCTCCCCCAGACTAAGCTTCAGCGACGCAAGTGGATGTGGAGTAAGCATGGAGACCTCATAGCCACTGCCATACGCTTACAGAGCGAAGCAGGCGAGATTTCCCCCGACGCCTTGCTCTCGGCTCTAAAGTTCAGCCCCTTTGTTGCGGTACGTATGGAGGCCTTCCGGGCACTCACAGACTCCGACGACCCGAAGGTACGACTCCGTGCACTGGAGATTGCTCTAAGCGATGGACATGAAATGGTCGTGCGTCATGCAGCACTCCAAGTAAAGAAGTGGGGAGACCCTGTCCTACTCCCCATAGTTGCGAAAGTGTATATCGAGAATAGCCACATGTACAGAGTGGCATTCCAGCTATCAAGTGCCCTCAATGCTTTCGCCCCCAAAGCGGTGGAGGAAGCACTCCTCACGCAGGCAGAGCAATCTTACCCCGGAGATATCGACCTGAGAAATAAGCTGACGGCAGAGGCAAAGAAGGTCAGAGAGTTCAGCGAATATATCCTCGATCCGCTACGTGACCCGACAGCCTCGCTCAAAAAAAGGATATCTGCCGCACGCACCATACGCAACTATCCCATACACTACGATATTGCAACACTCACGAGACTTATCTCAGATCCGCAGACACCAGCAGAACTAACCCTCAATCTCGTTGAAGCTCTCGGGTGGTTCGACGACTCGTACAGAAAGGGTGAGATTATAGACTTCTGCAATCAAGAACTTGGTCGAGGCTTCCATAACGAAAAGGTATCGAACGAGCTACATCAGACGATACGACGCCTGGACTCGAGGTTCTGACGCTCCCGCTTGCTCAGACATAAATGTCCCGTCCGGCACAAAGCAACTATGCTCATGCCGGACGGGACAATCGTTTTATCCCCCAAGTACAATAAACTACGATAATACAAAGATCCCGCACCGAAACTCCTCTCTACCGCATAAAAATCTCTACTCAGCCCCTGAAAACTACTCATCAGGAGCTGAAAAGTAATATTCAGCCCCTGAAAGGTAATAATCAGTCACTGAAAAACAATAATCAGGGACTGAATGGTAATAACCGGTAGTAGAAAACTAATCATCAACCGCTGAAAATCACCTCAGATCCCGTAATAGCGTAGTTTATATCCCCACGAACACAACTTCCCGCAGGGATCTCACTCCACCTTGGTCTCAGAAGTGATTAGGGCTCTTTCCGGCTCACTCTGAATAGAGACAAGATGTCACTTCACCTTGGTCACAAAAGTGATCGAGCAAGGCTCGGTATACTCGCTGGTGCTCTCCGATGCCGCTTCGCCTTAAGTCACAGAAGTGATGCAAAAGCAAAGGAGCCTATGCTTGTATTCAAGCATAGGCTCCCTGTTTGCTATTGGATTTGTTTATCTTATTGTGCCGGAGTAGGCTCTGCCGGTGTTTCGGCAGGAGCTTCGGCAGGTGTATTTGTTACTGGTTCTTCATTCGCAGCCGGTGTGTCACCGAATGGGAGTTGGTCAGCAGGGACAGGTACCGGTGTCTCGTTCACAAACTCTTCGATAGAGGAGTTCTCTCTGACATTTTCAGTACGAGGAGCGTACCTTGCAGAGATGATACAGAGAACAACCATCGCTCCCGTAAGACCCCAAGTAAGCTTCTCAAGGATATCGGTAGTCTTTCGTACCCCCATAATCTGGTTGGATGATGCAAAACCGGAAGCAAGTCCACCGCCTTTAGAGTTCTGGATTGTCACAATGAAAGCGAGGAAGATTGCAATAAGTACAATCACTACTGATAGAAAAATATACATAACTGTAGACTCTTTTGTTTGATCAATTATTGAGCTTTAACTTCTCTAAATATTCAATTTGCTCCGCAAAGTAACTACTTTTTTTCGGATTATTCAAGTGCAAGGAGGTAATTATTCGTAGCGCATTGTCATATTTCCCCTGCTTTATGTATATGCGTGCCAGTGTCTCTGTGAGGAGTTCGTCACCTTGCGTCTCGGGGATCCCGCTTTCGAAAGTTTCGACCATAGAAGTAGGCGGAGTTTGTACGAGCTGTTCGGCCTCTACTCCCTTATGAAGGAAATCACTGATAATATCCATAGCATCGCCCTCATTGCCTTGATTAGAGAGAGAGGTTAGCTTGTAGTCAAAGACATACTCATCTGTCGCATCGACGGCATCGTCAGCATTACTCCGACCTATCAGGCAGTCTAAGTCGTCGCCCCCATCATTTGGATGTGTCGAAAGGAAAAGACTAACGAGATCAAAGGTGCCATCGGAACCACCCTCTCCTTTTGCTTCGGTAGAAGCAAGCGATCGACCATGACTCTGATCATGCTTAAGTAAGAAAAAGAGCTTGGAAAGATCCGGGGCATAAAGCGAACGATTGTATAACTCGGATGCAAACCTGAGGTCCTGCGTCCTGTACAGCCCTACAAGGATAAGAAGATGAAGCGTAGATGAGTAGGGGTAGCGTTCACTCAATGCCATAAGATCCGAGAGGGGCTCTTCCCCTACCGGCACTCGTCCTCTAATGATATCTCTAAGGCCTTCAAAGGTCATATCTTACCAGTTTTCGACAGTTGAATTGAAGATCTGCTGGATAATATCATCTATCATCTCCTTACAAAGAGCATCCTGAACGTCTGTAAACATTATCTTACTATCGAACGTGGTAAAGGAAGAAAACTCTTTCTCGAAATCCTCTTCAGGATTGATTCGACTACTATACCGCACCTTGACACGCATAGTTATCTTAGTCTTGGCGGAGTATGCATCTTCCTGCACCGCCTCGGCGGTAAGATCGTAACCTACAATCTCGCCTTCGATGTTGAGGTCACCCCCTGCAGGCTGCAAGCTAAGCTTGGTACGGGTCTGAAATCGTTCCCTAAGATCCTCGGTGAAACGCTGTGCCAAAGGAGGATATACCAGGGGGGCAAGGTTGGAGAAATCACGAATCGATATTGTCTTGACCTTAGTGTAGTCTATACTTGCCCCATTGAGCTTATATGAGACAGAACAACCGACGATGCCGATCATCACTAAACAACTCAGCACAGTCGCGAAAAGTATGGTAAGGGTATTATTCGTCTTCATTTTCCTTTAGTTTTCTATACAATGTACGTTCCGAGATTTTCAAGTCTTCCGCCGTCTTCTTTCGGACCCCATTATTGCGTCTCAGGACCATCCTGATGTACTCTTGCTCCATCTCGTCGAGAGATAAGATGCGATCAGTATTGAAGAGATCTTCATAGTCAAGCGCAAGGAGATCTACATCCCTACTGGGGACATGATGCACCCTAACGCTGTCGGGGACAGACTCTACGAAATGATGTGTGGGAGTGATAGTGGTAGAAGAAAGGAGGTGGGGGGACGTAGAGGGGTCTCTGTACGGAGCCTTGGACTCGACACTTGTACCCTGTAAGTCCATTGCACGATATAATTGGCGGGAGAGCTCCGACACCTCGCCTTTGAGTTCGTATATCATCTTGTAGAGAAGCTCAAGAGAATGGCCGGAAAGATCATTTACTCCACTTGCATCCGATAGTACTCTACGTGAATCTTCATACTGAGGACGGACAATAATCGCCGGATGTCTCACATCGGCATTAGCGGGCAAGTTCTCTCTCAGTATCTCTCTTGTGACTTCCCGATCCTCGGCAATGACACTGAGACGCTCTACTACGTTGCGCAGCTGACGTATATTTCCTGGCCAGTCGTATGTAGTGAGAAGCCTCAAAGCTTCGTCATCAAGACGTACCGGAGGCATTCGATACTTGTCGGCAAAGTCGGAGGCAAACTTGCGGAAAAGCAACCGGACGTCATCTCCTCTCTCTCGAAGGGGTGGTAACTCTATGGTGACGGTATTCAAGCGATAGTATAAGTCCTCCCTGAATTTCTTTCGTTTTATCGCATCAAGCAGATCTACATTCGTAGCTGCCACAATACGAATATCTGTACGTTGGACCTGTGATGAGCCTACTTTCATAAACTCTCCGGACTCCAATACCCTCAGCAGACGGGCTTGTGTCGGCAGGGGCAACTCCCCGACCTCATCAAGAAAGATAGTCCCCCCGTCAGCAACCTCGAAGTACCCTTTGCGTTCACTCACGGCATCGGTAAAGGAGCCTTTCTTATGCCCAAAAAGCTCGGAGTCAATAGTACCTTCCGGAATAGCTCCACAGTTAACCGCAATATATGGACCGTGCTTGCGAATACTGTTTCTGTGAATAATCTGAGGAAAACTCTCTTTCCCCACACCACTCTCTCCTGTAATCAAGACAGAAACATCCGTAGGAGCAATGAGAAGAGCTACTTCTATCGCACGATTAAGAGCAGGGGCATTACCAATAATCCCAAATCTTTGCTTTGCTTTTAATATCTCTGAATTTTCACTCATTATACTTCGCCATTATTTTGCCTATGCTTGTGGCACGATCAACTTCTGTCCCGGTTTAATCTTATTGCTCTTTAGATTGTTGGCACGACGAAGCTTCGCTACGGTCACGCCTTTATATTTCAATGCAATAATAGATAATGTCTCCCCACGCTTAACAGTATGGTAACGTACGGATGCCTTCTCCGGCTTCTTTTCTTGAGCTTGCTGCACACCAGCGTCTATATCATCTGGGACTTCCGACATAGTCTTCACGACCAAAGTCTGCCCGACCCTTGCTGAGGATCGCCTAAGTTTATTCCAAGCTTTCAGGTCAGCAACATCAACGCCATACATTTTGGCAATCTTCGATAGGGTTTCGCCCTTGCGTACCTTATGGGTGATTGTCGTCTCAACAATATCAACAGGCGTTCGAGATGCGATAAGGGAATCTTTGACTTCGGCAAAACTTATCGCTTTATTTGCAGGAAGGACAACAAAATGTGGCTCAGAATGCCCCGGGACAATACCTCTACGAAACTTGGGATTCAATAACCGGATGGTATCTTCACTCACGTCTGTCATACAGCTCAACTCAGCAAATGAATGCTTCGTATCCAACAAAACCGTATCAGTTACTATTGGGATCATGATCGGGGCGGGCATGACTCTATAAAAGTCATAATACTCCATGGAATAATACGCCGCAATAAAGAATGGCACGTACGATCTTGTCTCACGTGGTAGGTGTTGGTATATCCTCCAGAAATCTTTGTTTCCTCCGGCTTTCCTAATTGCCTTATTTATATTACCGGGTCCACAGTTGTACGCTGCTATGACAAGCAGCCAATCTCCGTATATCTCATACAAATCCTTAAAGTATGCGCATGCAGCTTGAGTAGATCTCACTGGATCGCGTCGCTCGTCAATTAAACTATCTATACGTAACCCATACAATTTCCCAGTCGGTAACATAAACTGCCATAGCCCGGTTGCTCCTTGTCTCGATATGGCAATAGGATTAAGCGCAGACTCTACTATCGCCAGATATTTCAACTCAAGAGGAAGACCAAATCGATCCAATTGCTCTTCGATAATCGGGAAATAATACGTGCTCTTAGCAAGCATTGCACTTAAAAGCTTACTACGACTATTGATATATAGGTCAATACACTCTCTGATTATAGGGTTATATGGGATAGGAATAGCACTATTGAGCTTCATCAGTTTCTGGCGATAGTGCTCATCTGAGTAGGTAGAGGAAGATGCTGTCTGTGAAGATTTCCCCAAGGAATAGTAATTTTGGTATTTACTGTGCAGCAGACTGTCAAGAGCCTGATCGAAGCTCTCCGGAAGCTTATCGTTCTCTAACGTAATCTTCACACTATCCTCAACAGTAAACTCAGCACGATCAGCGGCAAAGGTAGTTATAGGGATACTCCATGATACTATCACTATCAGAAGTAGAAGCCCTGAAAGTTTAGTCACATAATTGGAAATATTCATATCATTACCTGTCTTCTAAATTGAGTTTCTAAAATCTCAACGCAAACTGCACTCCATACGAAGTCGACGGAGAGTCTATTGTCGGAGGAGTGACAACCGGTTGATAACTCAAAGAAACATTGGGAGAAATATCAAAAGCATATAACTCTGCATCTACATATGCATCTATCATAATGAGGACATATGCAGCCACAGAAACAATAATACTCAAATCTCTATTGCGACGATAGAAATCCCTTCCGCGTTTCAATCGATCAATAAATGAGGAATTAGTTATATAGTCTTCCGGATTGGCGTTATAAGGAAGAAAATCGATCCACGATCTATTCTCAAGTGGAGCGTCACTTCTTATATCTCTATATGCATTAGCATACTCAGTCAGATTGTTATTATTCCATGTAATTGCATAGTAACACCCTACATATCCTCCCAAGATTATCGGAAGCTTCCAATACTTTCGATTATAAATATGACCCACTCCGGGAATGATAGAGTATAAGACAGCTTTCTTGGGACTTGGGATAAATATCTCCTTTTTCTTAGATACATTAAACTTGATTGCTCCCTTATCTGGCACAGCAGATACAATTCTTTTCTCCTTTCCTTTAGTGACCTCCTTATCCTCTGTCGCCTTTTTAATGATAGAATCTATTGCTTTTACTTCTTGCTCAATCTTCAAAGTATCGCCAAGTAACGCAACAGAGTCATTCAATACTTGTGCACTCCCTGAAATATATGAAGCACAAGCCAAGAGGATGACCACTAAGAAAATATTAAAACGAGAAATCATAGTTTATCAAGAATACTAAGGATTGTCTCTAGCTGCTGCTCCGATGTAAAAGGAATAGTAATCTTTCCCTGACCTTTATCATTGCATGTCATGGAAACTTTAGTTTTAAACAGGTCAGAAAACCTACTTGACAATAATGCAAACTCCTCTGAAGTTTTGATCGATCTTCGGGTAGTCGTATTGGCTTTGAGCGAGTGATTGTTGTAATTCTTGACGATTTCTTCTACCTGCCTCACCGAAAGCCCTTCTTTAAGAATCTGTTCATATACAGATAAAAGCAACTCCGTATCGGATAATGAAAGTAATGCTCTTGCATGCCCCATATCAATTTTTGCATTCTTCAACCCCATCTGCACTTCCGCAGGCAAGCGTAGAAGACGCAGATAATTGGAAATTGTTGCACGCTTCTTCCCAACTCTACTACTTAAGTCTTCCTGAGTAAGATTATATGTATCAATTAGTTTTTTGAATGCAAGAGATATTTCAATGGCATTAAGATCCTCTCGTTGGATATTCTCTATCAGAGCCATTTCCATAATCTGCTCATCCTCAGCAGTCCTTACATATGCAGGAATTGTCTCAAGACCTACAATTTTCGCAGCTCTGTATCGTCTCTCTCCTGAAATGATCATAAACTTGCCAGGATTATCTTGCAAATGGCACACAGTAATAGGTTGAACAATACCTATATGGCGAATAGATTCGGCCAACTCGTCTAGCGCCTCGGTCTCAAATACCGATCGTGGTTGCTCCTCATTGGGAATAATATCCGAAAGAGCTATCTCATTGATCGAGGAAGATCCCAAAGTATCAATTGAAAGATAATCGGTAGAGATGAGGGCATCAAGCCCCCTACCAAGTGTTGATTTACTTTTCTTATTCATTTCCTAAGGTAGGGAATACTATGTTTGCGAGATTGGATTAGTTCCTATTCTTCTGTATAAGTTCTTTCGCTAACTGAAGGTAATTCTGACTACCTCGACTATCCATGTCAAAATCCAATACAGATTTCCCATGGCTCGGGGCTTCACTCAAGCGAATATTACGATGGATTACACTCGAAAAAACAAGTGATTTGAAATGCTTCTTTACCTCCTCATATATTTGATTTGAATGTCGTGTACGCGCATCATACATCGTCATCAAAAATCCTTCAATATCAATATTGGGATTGAGTTTACGTTTAATAATCTGAAGTGTATTAAGCAATTTACTTATACCTTCAAGAGCGAAATACTCACATTGCACAGGAATAATTACAGAATCTGCTGCCGTTAGAGCTGCAACTGTTATCAGTCCAAGCGATGGAGAACAATCAATTAGAATATAATCATATTCTCCTTTAAGTATATCTGTAATTTTTCTCATAACATACTCCCTTCTTGGCACCTTAATCAACTCAATTTCGGCCCCCGCTAAGTCTGTATGTGATGGTAGAATTACAAGCCTCTCAACTGAAGTTTCACATATACACGATTTAGGATCCACTTCACCCAAAAGACAATTATAAATAGTATATTCGGGGGACGAAGGCTTCACACCAAGTCCTGAAGTAGCATTTGCTTGAGGGTCAGCATCAATAATCAAAACCTTCTTCTCTAAAGCGACAAGAGAAGCTGCAAGATTTATTGTGGTCGTAGTTTTACCGACTCCCCCTTTTTGATTGGATATTGCTATTACTTTTCCCATGAAGAATGCACTATAATCAGTATGCAAACATACCCTTTTTTATCCACATTCTAAAATCATCAAAATGCCAGTAAACGGTACTTCTGTCGGACTTCTATCATCGATATAGCTTCTTCATAATGCCACCATTCTCTATGGTATGGGTGAAGTCCGACACTCCTCATTATCCTTATAAGCAATTCTCTATTCTTCTGTGCCTCTTTACTTATCAATCCTCTTTTAACTAATTTCGACTCCTCCCCAACATGAGACTCTATGCCAAAGAAGTCGAATGCAGTACCCATATCAAGCGCTTTACCTTGTTGAATATCCCAAAGAGATAAATCAACAGCCACACCAAAGTTATGTCTCCCTCCTTTTACTGGATGAGCTACATAAACACTTTGGGGAGTGCCCTTTACCTTATTGTACATTCTATATTGAGCACTTTGTGGACGTGCCGCATCATATATAATAATACGTAAATTGGAATACCCTTCACTACGTAATAGCTCTCCGGCTTTACGAAGTTTATGTGCAATATGAGGCAATAAATACGCTTTGTCAAATACACCATACAAGTCTTCGCCAGTAAAATTATCATTGCAGGAGTATTTCATATCCACAAGGATTGTCGAATCAATTGATGTGATATCTACCAAACCTGATGCAATCATTTTCTCTTCATACGTAGAGCCAACCTCTTGTGCCTCTACTCGATAAGCAGTAAATATAGCAACTATGGCTATGACCCAGAAAAAAAACAGACCATAGCCACAGCACTTTTTGAGAAGAAGTTTCATCAAATCAATCATTCATAGAATGAAGGAATTCGATGTTATCGACTGTATTCTCCATTCTTTTCTTTACTTCCTCCATAGCTTCCACCGGATTCATTTCAGAAAGCATACGCCTCAATACCCACATTCGATTCAGTGTTCCCGAATCTTGTAATAAATCATCTCGACGAGTGCTAGAAGCTACGATGTCTACCGCAGGATATATACGCTTATTGGAGAGTCGGCGATCCAGTTGAAGCTCCATATTTCCGGTACCCTTGAACTCTTCAAAAATAACTTCATCCATCTTCGATCCGGTATCTATAAGAGCCGTTGCCAGGATCGTCAGACTCCCTCCATTCTCAATATTTCTCGCAGCTCCAAAAAATCTCTTTGGTTTTTGCAGAGCATTAGCATCTACCCCACCGGAAAGGACTTTACCAGAAGCTGGTTGCACTGTATTGTATGCCCTTGCCAAGCGTGTGATAGAATCAAGCAAGATGACCACATCATGGCCACACTCCACAAGTCTCTTCGCTTTATTCAAGACAATATCTGCTATTTTCACATGCTGCTCAGCAGGTTCATCAAATGTTGAAGCGATAACTTCAGCATTAACGCTAGCAGCCATATCTGTCACTTCTTCCGGACGCTCATCGATCAGCAATACAATCATGTATACCTCAGGATGGTTGTGCGCTATTGCATTGGCAATATCTTTCAGAAGCATTGTTTTACCTGTCTTAGGTTGCGCAACGATAAGTCCTCTTTGTCCCTTCCCAATGGGGGAAAATAAATCAACTATTCTTACCCCAATTTTATCATTGAGCTTATCACAAGAAGGTGCTTCAAGTTTGAACTTCTCGTGCGGGAAAAGTGGAGTCAAGTGGTCAAAAGGAACTCTATCACGTACCTTTTCGGGGTCTCTTCCATTCAGTTTCAAGAGGCGATGCATCGGGAAGTATTTCTCTTTCTCCTTAGGAGCACGGATTATTGCTTCTATAAGATCTCCACTCTTTAGACCAAGATTTTTAATTTGTGATTGAGATACATATACATCATCTGGAGAAGAGAGATAGTTATAATCGCTTGAACGGATAAAACCATAACCATCAGTCATTACCTCTAATACTCCGGACATGGTCAAAGCATCGCCAAAGTCATAATACTTATCCGGAACAGATGGAGCTGTAGGAGATGCTTCTTGAGCGACAGGAGCTATTACCGGCTTTTGAGGTTGTGGTAGAAGCTTCTTCTGCTGTTGGGGCGGAGGTAGTTGCGCTTGACGTGGTTGAGGAGGAGTCGAGCTATTGGGGGCCTTATTAGATTGGGACAACTGCTCCGATCCTTTCTTTTGTGCTTTTGCACCTTGCGTTGGCGGAGGAGCGATTATATCCATCATTTGATCCAATACAGAGGACTTCCCGGCATTTTTATTTACGAAAACCATCTGATGCTTCTCTCCCTCCTTAGTGGTAGATTTCAAAAGGTCATCAGACATATTAGGAAGTGGGGCTTCCGTCAGGGCTTTATCGGGGGATTTTTCTACTTTAACCTCATTGACAGGTGCATTTCTTGCCACTTTAGGGCTCGGTTCGGCGATATTTTCAAAAAGAGATGATTGCCCCGAAGTTGAGTCCTTTACAGCATTACTATCGGTAGGTTTATCTTTACGAGGGCGTCCTCTTTTTCTTTTAAGGGAATCTCCAGCTTCGGGGGAAAGGTCGTTATTATCAGCAGATCCCGTAGGTTTCTTATTCTGTTGCGGTCTATCCGTATTGCTTTTCACTTCCGGTCGAGAGCTGATGGGATCTTTCACATCGTTGGAAGAGGACTTTGGAGACTCCTTTATCTTTTTATCTGACCTTTTCTCGTCAGACTTGGGTTGCATTTTAGACGCAATGTGAACCGCTTGTTCATCAAGAATCTTGTAGACGAGTTCATTTTGTGCAAATTTGTTTGCGCCTTTTATTCCGAGTTCTCCTGCGATTCTCACCAACTCTTCCTGAGTCATCGCATTGAGTTCAAATATATTGTATGTCTGTGCCATAGATATAAAATATTGGCTTGTAAGTAACGTATATCAATCAAGAAGAGTAGCTTATCCCTAAAAGCTCTCTTAATCTATGGAAAATCAGTAGAGATGATCTTCCGAAAAGTCTCCTTCTCACATTTATCTCAAGTCAATGTCTCAAGGAGTAAAAACAAGAAAAAATAATTCGCGGATTATAGAGGATAAGACCCGGTACAGCATCTCCTCATAGTTCAAAGAAAAAATAGTGAGAAAGCAAAATATAAATTCATCTCTCCTTTACTCTCTCTCTATTAAAGTGGGCAGTGATGGATTCGAACCACCGAAGGCGTAAGCCAGCTGAGTTACAGTCAGCCCCATTTGGCCACTCTGGTAACTGCCCGCGCTGTAAATACTCAAATCTCGGATTTACTCACGGATTTGCTGTGCGAAGTTAGCATAAAAATATTAACGACCAAATACTTTCACCATTTTTAATGCCGTAACAGCCGCTTCGTCACCTTTATTTCCATGGCGACCTCCTGCCCTATCCAGAGCTTGTTGCATCGTATCAGTCGTAAGCACGCCAAAGATAATGGGCACATCTCCTACCACATTGAGATGACCGATATTATTAGCCACGGCTTCCGAGATGTAGTCAAAGTGAGGAGTTTCTCCCCTTACGACGCAGCCGATAGCGATTACGGCATTGGGGCGACCTACGCCTCTCGAAAGATTTGCTGAGGCATAGATCAGTTCAAAACTACCAGGGACATAGTATATCGCTATATCGCTTTCGGCAACACCGTTCATTAGTAAGCGAGCTCGAGCCGCTTCTGCCATCGGAGATGTCACATTGGAGTTCCACTCAGATACCACGATTGCAAAAGTGAATCCCTTACCCGAAGGTATCTGTGCCGGGTCATGATCTGACAAGTTCTTATATATTGTAGCCATAACTATCTCACATGTATGTTATACTTATGCTATTTTGCCTCCTCAGGTAGGGGGATTATATCAAATCCCGTATAGGATTGAAGAGCCTTGGGTATACGTATCCCCTCAGGAGTTTGGTTATTTTCAAGCAACGCTGCTACGATGCGAGGCAGTGCCAGCGCGCTTCCGTTTAGTGTATGGCAGAGTTCGATCTTACGTTCGGCGTTACGATAGCGGCATTTCAACCTATTGGCCTGGAAGCTTTCAAAGTTAGATACCGAGCTTACTTCCAGCCATCTCTCTTGGGCTTTTGAGTAGACTTCAAAGTCAAACGTCAATGCGGAGGTAAAACTAATGTCTCCACCACACAGACGCAATATGCGCCAAGGGAGCTCAAGTTTGGTCACGAGACTCTCCACATACTCTACCATCTCCCTGAGAGAGTCGTACGAATGCTCGGGAGTATCGACACGCACGATCTCCACCTTATCGAACTGATGCAATCTATTCAGACCTCTTACATCCTTGCCATAGCTACCGGCTTCTCTACGGAAGCAAGCCGAGTAGGCAGTCACTCTGATGGGGAGCTCGCTTTCTTCCAGTATGACGTCCCTAAATATATTAGTCACCGGCACCTCTGCCGTGGGGATTAGATAGAGATTATCTATCCCGACGTGATACATTTGCCCTTCCTTGTCGGGGAGTTGCCCGGTACCATAACCTGAGGCTTCGTTCACGACATAGGGAGGTTGCACTTCCAGATACCCGGCTTCACGGGCACTGTCGAGAAAGAAGTTGATGAGAGCACGCTGAAGTCTCGCTCCGTAGCCCTTGTAGACCGGGAAGCCGGCACCACTGATCTTGACTCCGAGCTCGAAGTCTATCAGGTCGTACTTCTTGGCCAACTCCCAGTGAGGCAGCATTTCATCCATACTTCTGGTGTCCGGATCGCCTCCGCTCTTCTCCACCACGTTATCACCTGCCGTGCGACCCTCGGGTACTGTCACCGAAGGAGCATTGGGGAGCTGTATGATTGTATCATACAATTCATCCTCGAGAGCCTTCTTGGCTACCTCCAGATCCCTTGTAGAGTCTTTGAGGGTCGCGACCTTTTGCTTTGCCTCTTCGGCAAGCTCCTTTTTCCCTTCACGCATGAGCAAGCCAATCTCCTTTGAAAGTTTGTTTTGCTCTGCGAGGGAGTCATCAAGCTGTCTCTGAGTCGATCTCCGCTTTTCGTCTATTTCTTTCACTCGCTCTATAATGGGAGCGGCATCTATATGTTTGATAGCAAGGCGGCGGATCGCTTCTTCCGTCTGCTCTAATAGGAACTTGGTTGTCAACATAGTGATTTATCAGTTGAAAAGTTACTGTCTATCCGATATCTGCTTTGTGCAGGCACCGCAAAGGTAACGATTATTTACTTCATCGATACGACTGTCGCAGGGCTTCTAAGACTGCTTTCGGGGTTGTGTTGATCCAGATAGGGGTACGAAATGGTATGCACACTTCCGTATGGGGGTACGTGACGGAAGATATGCTCTTTGATAATCTCACCATTCATGTGCCGCATACTATTGATCACTCCTCCGTGACAAAACACTGCCACTCTCGACAGACGTGTCATCCTCAATTCATTGACGAACGCTGTGAGTCTATCAAAAAGGTCGTAGAGGTTTTCTCCTCCCGGAGGAGTTATCAGGTGCCAGTTGCCGAACCAATCATCTATCGTATCATACATGATGATATCGTTCCACTTCTTTTGCTCCCACTCTCCGAAGAAGAGCTCCATCACTCTCGGTTCCTTTATAGCATCCTCGTACCCGCAGTACTCGGCAAGGCGTACGGCCCGACTTAGTGGGCTTGTGTACACAGCGTCATACGTCTGCTCTGAGAGGCGCTTCTTTACGACCTCTGCTTCCTGCTCAAAGGTATCGGCCACCTGTACATCTGTCTGTCCGTAGCAGTAGCTCCCATCGATCTTTAGTGAAGTATGTCGGATCCAATCGATTATCAACATATATTTTATCTGGTTCTTAGTCCGTTCTCTGTCAGTAGAGTGCGTTCTTCCCTTTCTTTTTTGGGGCGAACTCATTCTTTCTCCCCTTACGGAAGTCTCGACTCTTGGGAGTTACATACTCCTTGTATTCCTCATCATTTGAGCGAGAGAAGCGTGCCCCCGACTCCCTGCCGGCGGTCTCGCGTTCGACCAAACGAAAAACTCCTTTCAGGGGGACTCTCACTCCATCAAGCTCTACGGCATCGGTAATTACGGCTTTGTCTCCTATCGAGACGACATTACCATTGCACGTTACCCGTCCTTGACGCATATACTCTTCGGATTCCTTGCGCGTGTAGCCGTAGTGTTCACTTAGAATACGGCTGATACGTACTTCCATATTTAATCGAAAGAAAAAAGTGTTTAAGTGTTTCGTTTGCTTGAATTATACATTACATTTACTCTATGATAGCACCTTGGACATAGGTCTTATCCGAGTCCCACATAAAGACTGCGCTAAAGTAATCAAAAAAAGCGAATAATTTGACGCCCCCTCTTCAAAACAAACCAAAAGCCATATCATCTAAGCTCCGGGGAAGCAACCGTACCCGACAAGGCATTCCATGCAGTCTGACGAAAAAAGAAATCACTCAAGACTCTCCCTCTACCCCTACCCCTCTTCATGCTGTCCAGGACGGAAAGATGTCCCGTATCGGGCATAGACTTTCGAAGATCGGGACATGAACCTATTTTCAGTCCCGGATTATTACTTTTCCGCTCCCGATTATTAGTTTTCAGCTCCCGATTATTAGTTTTCAGCCGCTGAAAACCACTCCATATACCGTAGAGACAAACATTGTAACGCAATCCGGGATATATTTCTGAAGCCCAAAAACAGAGAGACTGTGTCATAAATTGGATATGACACAGTCTCTACTTTGATATCGTCCTATACGGTTCTTGTCACGGGAGCTTGCGGAGGAGAGCCAGGGCGGTTAGCTGAGGTGTCTCCTGAGGTTCTATATATGTAAGCTTGAATCCTCTGCGCTCCATCCCTCGAAGCCAAGTCATCTGCCGCTTCCCAAACTGATGGATGGCAATCTCGAGCCGTCTCTTCATCTCCTCGAAGTCGTACTGCCCCAATAGGTACTCCGTGATATACTTGTACTCGAGTCCGTAGTAGATCAAGTCTTCCGGCGAGACTCCTTTGTCAAGCAACCCTTGCACCTCCTCTACCATACCGTTCTCAAGCCTATCGGCCAGCCGGTCTGTGATACGCTGACGGCGCACCTCTCTATCTACATTGAGGACATAGATGGGTCCCTTGTCTGGCTTGCGAGGTGCCACCCCTACCGAGTCGGGATTGAGCTTTCGGTACTCGGCGATCTCGATGGCACGTATTGCTCTCTTCTTTGTGTCGAGATCGGTCGAGTTGTGTAGGGGACCGTAAGACTCGAGTATCTCTTTCAGCTCTTCCATATCAAGCTCTTCGAGACGGGCTCTCAGCTCAGGGTTCTCAGGCACTTCAGGTAAGTGATACCCTCCGAGTATAGACTCCATATAGAGTCCACTGCCTCCGCAGAAGATCTTTGGCGTCTCCTCCGGCAGAGCATCATATACTTTATAGAAATCTTGCTTGAACCTGTGTATATTATATTTCTCTCCCGGATCACATATATCTATGAGATAGTACGGCACACTCAGGCCATTGACCATGTAGTCGTCCAAATCCTTACCTGTACCGATATCCATCCCTCGATAGACTTGTCGCGAGTCCCCACTAAGCACTACCCCTCCTAAAAGAAAAGCGAGGTGAGCGGCGACAGCAGTCTTACCGCTCGCTGTGGGTCCCATGATCGTAATAAAACGTGTTTTAGGTGCACTCATTTTCTGATAAAGGTTTATTTGTCGGGAGCAACTCTTCTCCCAAGTTCAGGAATTTAATTTCCGAAATTCTCAAAAAGGTTGTGGGGATATTCTCCTGCGTCTGCAAGCCCTCGGAGCTTCGCAACGACACCCGGCCGGTCCTCCGGGTATGTCACGCCGAACCACTGTGCCGTCGTATCGAGCACTTTACACTTAGCCTCCCCCTTAACGATCAGGTCATTGACAACAGTTGGGATATAAAACTCCCCTTTCGGACTATCTATATGTCGGGTCAAAAATGCCACGAATGCTTCCTCGGAATAGTCAAAATAGTCGGGAGTGAACCCCCACATATTCATCGATACCGGGGTATGGCCGTCGATCTCTACGCACCCCTCCTGCTCATCTACGAAACAGATCTTACCATCGATACGACTGATCGATGTGCGCTCTACCACAGATGTAAGCTCGCCTCTATCGTTCGTGGTACAGACACCTCGTGAAACCGTGCCGCTATCGCTCAGGGTATTCCCTACTCGATAGCCGACCATACAGTACTCCCCTCGGGTATTCGACATCCGAGATAGCTCTTGAGCCAACACATTGAAGCTATCCCGCCCATAAAAGTCATCGGCATTGATGACAGCAAATGGCTCATCGATCACATCTCGCCCCATAAGGACGGCATGATTGGTGCCCCATGGCTTGACCCGTCCTTCCGGACAAGTAAAGCCTTTGGGGAGCTTATCCAATGCCTGAAATACTATCTCCACCGGGATATGTTTCTCATACTTGGATGCTACCTTTGCCTTAAAATCCTCTTCAAAGTCCTCTCTAATCACAAAGACGACCTTGCCAAAGCCTACACGGATTGCGTCATACACGGAGTAGTCCATAATTGTCTCCCCGCTCGGTCCCACACCATCGAGCTGCTTTAGCCCGCCATAGCGAGACCCCATACCGGCTGCCAAAATAAAAAGTGTTGGTTTCATGTCCTTATTTTCAGTATTTCCGTACTGCCTATTATGCATTCTATCCCTTGATAGCTTCCCTTATCCTCACCATCTTTTTCAATAGCGGTTCCATAGCATCCAGCTTCAGCATATTCGCGCCATCGGACAGTGCCCGAGCCGGATCCGGATGCGTCTCTATGAAGAGTCCATCGGCTCCCACGGCAATAGCGGCCGAAGCGATCGTATCTATCCTTTCCGGTACTCCTCCCGTAACGCCACTCGATGTATTGGGTTGCTGTAAAGAGTGCGTGACATCCATAACCACAGGACAAGCCGTCGCCTCCTGCATCTCAGGGATGCCCCTAAAGTCTACCACCAGGTCTCCATATCCAAACGTAGTCCCTCGATCGGTCAGAATGACATTATCGTTCCCGTTTGCCTTGATCTTCTCTACTACAAAGCGCATCGATGCGGGAGCGAGGAACTGACCTTTCTTTACGTTCACCGCTTTTCCCGTACGTGCCGCTGCCACCAATAGGTCAGTCTGACGACAGAGAAAGGCAGGGATCTGCAACACATCCACATAAGCCGCCGCCATCTCTGCCTCTGCGACTTCGTGAATATCGGTAACTACCGGCACTCCGAATACCTGGCGCACCTCGGCAAGTATCGACAATGCTTTTTCATCTCCGATACCAGTGAATGAATCTAACCGTGACCGATTGGCCTTGCGATACGACCCTTTGAAGATCAGTGGGACTCCAAGCTCTGCACACAACGGCACAAGGGTATCTGCCACCCTCATTGTGATGTCACGACTTTCGATAGCACATGGCCCTGCCATCAGGAAGAATAAGTGTGACTGCCCAAGGTAAGATAAAATAGGTCTATCAATCATACCCGTAAAGTTAGGAAAAATCTTGCAAGAAAGCGGCAAAGCGAGGAAAAGAGAATTACTAGAGAAGAAGCAAAGTATCCGGTAGCTGTACCGTCGGAAGGCATTTTTCACTCCCTCAGGGATAGCATACTCCTATTACTTCTTTCGCACCTCTGTCTCGTCGATGTTAAAATTACTCGTATATATCTCCCTATTTTTCTAACCGACACCCCATACCCGCGCCACACATTTATATACAACACATATCACCCTTACTCCTTACCCATTTAATCCCTTTCCATACCCAATATTCGCAAAATAGAGCACACATACGATCTTAATTTCAAAAATTATCGATATCTTCGGGACGTTCAATTACTAATTAGAGGAAGCCATGAACAAGAAATTCAAGAACAGATTCGACCACAACCAGAAAAATCTACAGTACAAAAAGCGCATTGTCGATTACTATATCCACAATGGCCCCGACACACTTACGGTGCTATCGAAGGAACTTGACATAAGTGTCCCCACTGCGAATAAGTTCGTTACCGAACTTTGCGACACGAAG
>JBHBLB010000088.1:0-9297 GCA_041791495.1 Porphyromonas sp. | reverse complement strand
CTCCTAATTGTACCTTAGTGGAATTAAAACCGCGTGTACTCACATAGTATCTTCTCCCTTATCCCGCTCCTAATTGTACCTTAGTGATGTGTATATGACTTTTTATGGTCGGATTCTTTACAGGGGGTATTTGTTGTGCTAATGTCTGGGTTGCTGTACAATTTCTATAAGAATTGAAAAAACTAAAAAGAGATGTTTTGAGTTTGCGGGATAATTTCTATCTTTGCAGGAGATAAGATATAATATGATTTACATCCGTGAGGATGCTTTTACTCAAAACATGATTGATGTTTTAGATTGATTTGTTTCATGGAGTCGGGGGGTCTGTAGAAGATCTCTCGGCTCGCTTTTTATTTTGACTTTCTAGATTTTATTTCATTCAATTTGCTGTTGAGAGAAATAAAACTTTTGATTTTATTTAATGTTAATTGGGTGTGTCTGTCATTATTTGGTTTATTAGTGAGTGGGGATATTGCTTTTAAATTCCTTATTCTGTTGTTTATTATGTGTATTCCATTATGATATTATGTGCATATTTCCACTATTACGGAAGGTTTAGTCCCATCTTGCTTCGAGAAGAAAAGGGCGATATTTATTTGTTTTCTTATTTAAAAATGCTATATTTCGGGCAACGAGAATGCAAACTCTGATATAAACCCTAAAAAAGAATGCTTATGAAGAAGTTGTTTATGCTTTTTGCCATTCTTGCTGTCAATGTAAGTATGGTAGTTGCTCAAATCAAGGTACAGGGTGTTGTCTTGGATGAGAGCAAAACTCCAGTTATCGGAGCATCGGTAAGGCTGAAAAACGATGCGAAAAAGGGAACCGCAACAAATGTCAATGGCAAGTTTGAGATTACTGTCCCGGAGAATAGCATCCTTGTTGTATCTTCATTAGGATATAAGACCCGGGAAGTGAAAGCCACTCCGACAATGCAGATTATTCTTGAATCTACTGCCGAGGAGCTACAAGAAGTTGTAGTGACCGGCTATGGGGTTACGAAGAAGAGGGCATTCACCGGGTCAGCACAAGTCGTAGACAGTAAGGAAATCACCCGAGTCACGAATACCGACCCTATGCAAGCCCTCACCGGACAGATTGCAGGGTTCCAGATATCCACCGAGACCGGGCAACCGGGAGGGTACAACTCTGTACAGATTCGAGGGCTTGGTTCTTTCAACTCCGGTACGCAACCCCTTTACGTTATTGATGGTGTCCCCATCACTACCGGGCGTTATGGGATGAGAGAAAGTGAGGGATCGACTATTAACCCACTTGCCAATATCAACCCTAATGATATCCTTACGATGTCGGTGCTCAAAGATGCAGCTGCGACATCAATCTATGGAGCTCGTGCATCCAATGGTGTGATCGTCATCACCACCAAACAAGGTAGCGCAGGCAAAGCCAAGATAAACTTTACTGCCAAGGTGGGTATGGCAACGATGCCTGACATCGGGAATGCCAAGATGCTCAATACAGATCAGTGGCTTGACTTTATCGAGTTGCTGAGCAAGAACAGTGGCTATGTGGATGCTACTGCAACAAGAGACAATATCGTTGAGCTGCTTGAAGGTGAGTATGGGTACGATGTCGATCCTAATCAATACACAGACTGGTTTAAAGAGGTAACCCGATCAGGCTTCACTCAAGAGTACAATGTAGATATATCAGGAGGGACAGAGCAGAGTAAGTACTTTGTCTCCGGAGGTTATTACGATGAGATGGGAACGGTCATTGGTAAGGACATTATGAGATATTCGGGCCGTGTCAATCTTGAAGCGACATTGTCGAAGTATATCAAGTTTGGGATCAATACTTCTGCTGCCTACTCATTTATGAATGGTGGTACAGGGGGCGGATACTACTCTGACCCTATTACGCAGGCTAATATGCAGCTGCCAATCTCTCCTGTCAAACTTGCCGATGGCTCATGGAACTTCAATACACCGAGTGGATATAACCCCGTGGCACAGAGAAGTGAGTATGGTGATCGCAACGAAGCTAAGCAGATTAAGGCTGTGATTGCACCGTGGATTACTGCAAAGTATAAAGAGTTTACCTTTACATCTCGTTATGGACTGGACTTTTATAATGTCAAAGAGTTTGGTCGCTGGTCAATGTTGCAGCCTCAAGGAAGGGATGAAAAGATAGTAGCAGAGGAAGGAAACTCATATACCTCCCTTTGGACCTGGTCGAATACATTGAATTATATCAAACAATTCGGCGAGCTCCATAATATAAATGTCTTGCTTGGACAGGAAGCGCAGAAGGCGACTTACGAATCCGCGTATATGTCGAATAAGAACTTCCCGACCGATCTTGTCTTTACGCTTGAGAATGGATCCAAACCCAGTGATGCTTCGACCAGTATATCCAACTATTCGCTTCTATCTTTCTTCGGGAATGCTGAGTATGACTTTGCCAACAAGTACTACTTATCTGCAAGTCTTCGTCGTGATGCTTCGTCTCGCGTAGGCGCAAATCAGAGATGGGGTCTTTTCTGGTCTCTTGGCGGCAAGTATCGTATATCTCAAGAAGAGTTTATGGAAGCTACCAAGAGCTGGCTGACCAAACTTGTGGCAAAGGCGAGTTACGGTACCACAGGTAATCAGGACATCGGTTGGTACCAAGCCCTCGGGACATATAGATTTGGGTACAACTATCTCAACCGTCCCGGGATGAAGCCTTATCGTATTGCCAATCCTGATCTTAAATGGGAGCGGACCAAGAAGTTCAATGCCGGTATCGAGTTGTCACTCTTCGACCGTATCAATCTTGACGTAGACTATTATATCAACACTACTGAGGATATGCTCTTTGAGGTTCCATTGACACGTGCCACGGGTTTTGCCAGTATCATGCAGAACGTCGGCTCGATGGAGAATAAGGGGATAGAGGTAGTGATCGGTGCCACTCCGTTCAAGAGCAAGAACTTCACTTGGGATGTGTCACTGAATATGACCCACAATAAGAACAAGATCGTTCGACTCAGTACAGATAAGCCAATCGAAGCGACTTACACTATTAGGGAAGCGGGTCGCCCATACCACCAGTTCAAGATGAAAGAGTATGCCGGTGTAGACCCTGAGACAGGTAAGCAACAGTGGTACAAAGGTGAGACAGGGACGGAGAAGACTTTCAACTACAATGAGGCAGGAAAGCGATACCTTGGGGTGGCAGATCCGACCGTCTATGGTGGTTTTTCCAATACTTTCCGCTTCTTTGACTTCGACCTGAATATCCTTTTCAACTACTCTTTCGGTGGGAAGGTGTACAACTCTGCAGCGCGTTATGACGAAAACTCAAAGAGCATCTTCGCCAATACCACAGAGTATGTGTACAAGAATATGTGGCGCAATAAGGGTGACGTGACGAATGTCCCCTCTCCGCACGAAAGCAATATCAGCTCCCATTCTTCAAGGTACCTTATGGATGGCTCATACATCAAGCTTAAGTCTATGCAACTTGGATACAATGTGCCTTCAGAGTTGGTATCAAAGCTTGGTGTCGGTTCGGCTCGTATCTTTATGAGTGCCGACAACCTCATGACTTGGGCATTAGGGAAAGACTTCCGCGGTATGGATCCAGAGGCCGAGAGTTCGGGGATCATCTGGTGGAACTATCCTGTCCCTCGAAAGGTAATGTTCGGTGTTAGTCTTGGTTTCTAACTTAAATCATAATGAATAGTAATATGAAATATCTACAATATATATCAGCGACGGTATTGCTTTGCCTGACATCTATCTCTTGTAATAACTTTCTGACGTTCAGCCCGAGCGATCAGCTTCCCGACGATCAGGCATTCAGGACAGCCAACGATATCCAGAACGGTGTGAACGGTCTGTACAATCTCTTCGGCAATTACGAGTTTGCCGGACGCAATGTCATAGCCTTGGGCGATATGGCATCCGACAATGCCTGGATGCAGGGTACGTCAGGGCACTTCGACAATATCTATCGCTTCAACTACTCTGAGGAAACTGCCGACCTAATGGATATATGGGAGAAGGGGCTTGAAGTAGCCAATGCTGCGGCAAAGGTCATAAAGTATGCTCCGATCGTCTCAGAGAGTGCGACCTCGGATGAGCAGAGGACTCAGATCAAGACCAACCTTGCCGAAGCTCACTTGATGAAGGCTATCTGCAACTTTTACCTTGTCAATATCTTCGGGCCTGTATATAGCGATGAAAATAAGGACAAGGATGCCATTATCCTCATTAAAGATGAACCGGTCGTAGCATTCCAGGCTGTCGAGAGGAGCAGTGTCGGTGCCGTCTATGAGCATATCCTTTATGATATTGCTAAAGCAAAGGAGTACTTCTCTTCAGATAGTTTTGAAGCATTTACGCTCAATACCACCTCTCTCTATGCCTTTGAGGCTCGAGTGTATCTCTATATGAAAGACTGGAGTGCTGCCATCACTTCTGCGAAGAAGGCAATGGATCTCCATAAGGGTGCTATCGTTACGGATGCGAAGGTGTATGCCGAGATGTGGGCTTCCGTATCTCCGACTACGGAGGATATATTCACCATCGGTAAGCTCCCCGATGATAACCTCTCTGCCAACTCTCTCAATACCCTCTACGGTACGTACAACGGTAAGCTCCTCCCGGGACTAGTGAAGATGTTTGCCGCGAACGATATGAGACAGGCACTGATAGCCGGGACTGCTACTCTACCTGAAGGGCTCAAGTATCAGGGACTCTCAGACTCCAAGGCTACCAGCAATATCCCCATCCTAAGGCTTCCCGAGCTTTATCTCATCATCGCGGAAGCAATGGCGCAACAGGGAGAAGCCGATGCCGTGACCTATCTCTACGAAGTGGCTAAGCGTAATCCCGATCTGAAGAAGGCAGATATCCCGACAGCGAAGGCGGACTTGTTGCAATTCATTGCCGATGAAAGACGCAGAGAACTCTTCCAAGAGGGACACAGGCTCTTTGATGCAAGGCGTACGGGTGAGAAGATGACAAGAGAAGGAGGTATAGCTGTTTACAAAGATTGGGATTCTTCGGCATTTGTCTATCCTATCCCAGCGAACGAAATCAATGCATCGGGGATCACTCAGAATACGAACTGGAAGACGGTGTTGCCGACAATAATTACAAACTAACCAACCTCAGGGGAGGGACTTTTCATAAAAACTGACTAAGCAGCTGTGACTTGATCACAGTATCATGCCCGACGGTCGATGGCTTTTGGGTGAACACAACGAAAGAGAGACTGCGTCATATCTGATTTATGGCGCAGTCTCTTTTTTGTCTTTGCACCGCAGGAAATGGTGAAGATACCACCGCAAAACCTCTCTCTATCGTACCTGAAGGGGGCTTCAGCGGCAGAAGAGTAATAATCAGGGGCGGGAAACTAATTTTCGGCCCCTGAAAAGTAATAATCAGCCCCTGAACATCTCTTTATGTCCGCCTGTCCACAAGTTTATATTCGGTGTTCGTAAGGTTTATGTCTCGATGTCCATACGTTTGTATCCGGGTATGTGAGGGGGTGTGGTAGGTTCCGGTGGAGCGCGGCTCGGAGTGTGGGGCTCTTCTGTTGCGGGGGTAATACAAGAGGGCCTGTGTCTTACTGAAGACACAGGCCCTCTTCATCCTTCCCTCTAAGAGGGTCTTTGCATTATCAGCGTACGAAGGTGAGCTCGTTGATGAGGTTAGGAGCCTTGCCCCACTTGTCGATCATCCAGAGGACAAATCGGATGTCTACCGATATTGTACGCTGAAGGTTGGACTCGAACTCGATGTCGCCGCTCATCGCTTCCCAGTTGCCATCGAAGGCGAGACCGATGAGATTGCCGTTCTTGTCGAAGACCGGGCTACCAGAGTTCCCGCCAGTGATGTCGTTGTCAGAGAGGAAACAGAGGTGGAGCTTGCCGTCTTCGGCGACATACTGACCGAAGTCTTTGTCGGCAAGAAGCTTGAGGATCTCCGGTTGTACGGCAAACTCATGACTGTCGGGATCTTGCTTTTCGAAGATGCCGTCCTCAGTCGTGTAGTAGTCGTACCAGCCTCCATCGTAGGGCTTATAGCCGGAGACCGAACCATAGCTCATACGCATGGTGAAGTTTGCATCGGAAGGGAGAGCCCTCTCAGGCCACATCTCTCTAAGCCCGGCGAAGAAGAGGCGACGCCCTTTGTACAACTGTCCTACCTCGGTCGAGATATTTGCCCCCACCTTGCCTATGGCATCGGTGAAGCTCTTGACGAGTATGACTGCCGGATCTGTCGGGAACGCCTTCTGGAGCGCAGCATAGTTTTGGAGAGCCTTTACCATACGGTCACGATCCACGACTACGGAGTTGTCATAGACATAGTCGGCATACTTTTCGTAGTTACCCCCGAAGTCCTTTTCAATCGTTGCGAATATGTCGGGGAGGAAGTCCGCACTTACATTCTTCTTCACTACGCGAAGCATGGCGGGGAGAGTGGCTTTCGCTACCTTCGCACTGAAGTCTTTGTATCTCTCTTCTGCGTTATATCTCTTGAGGTCACTGCTTGGGAGCGACGTGTACATCCTAAGCTCTATGCCGTTGAGTGCCTCAGCGAGGATGATGTGGTCGTGCATGTAGGTCTTGATCTTTTCGGTAGGGATGCGGAGGCTGTCGAGGACTGTGCCGTACTTCTCCTTACGTGCGGCATCGCCAGATACCCAATGGGCAAACTCTGCTTCTATCTTGCGTTTCTCCTCTACTACGTTGAGACGTTTGAGACCTTTATTCATCCCGATGGAGTTCTTCCAATAGTTGGAGCTGTAGGCATACTTGGAAGAGTATTGGATGCGTGTGGCTTGGTCCTCTTTCATGTGCTTGAGCCAGATCTCTTGCTTGATGCCTCGCACGAGGATACGTGGTTCGTTCTGATACTTCATCAGGCTCTCTACTCCCCATGAGCTGAGGTAGCGGTCGGTAGAGCCGGGGAAGCCTATGGTCATGGCATAGTCTTTGTCCTTGACCCCCTGGAGAGATACTTTGGCGAAGTAGCGAGGAGTGTACGGCTTATTGCTTGCTGCATAGTCCGCCGGTTTATTGTCTGCACTGGCATATACGCGAAAGACGGCGAAGTCGTTCGTATGACGAGGCCACATCCAGTTATCAGTGTCACCGCCGAACTTGCCCATCGAGCTGGGCGGAGCGAATACCATACGTACGTCTGTGAAGACATCATAGATGATGAGATAGTATACGTTGTTTTCGTAGAACGGATAGACCTGAGCAGAGGTATGCTTGTCCGTACTGTAACTCTCGGCAAGCTCCTTCAGCACAGCCCCGATCTTACGTAGGCGGGTCATCTCATCTGTGATGCCGGCTACGGCAGCTTCGACCTTGTCAGTCACATCTTCGATGCTGCGGAGGTATTGAACCGAGAGCCCGGGTATGGGAAGCTCTTTACTCTTTTCGTTAGCCACAAATCCATCTTTCAGGTAATCGTGCTCGACGGAGCTTTGACTTTGGATCGCATCATAGCCACAGTGGTGGTTCGTGAATATAAGACCTTCGTTAGATGTCGTGATCCCTGTGCAGCCTCTTCCGAAGATGACGACGGCATTTGCGATACTCGGCGCATCGTTATTGAATAGAGTTGTAGGATCGAGGCGGAAGCCCAGTTCTTTCATCCGCTGGATGTTCTCCTTTTTCAGCTCATTGAGGAGCCACATTCCCTTGTCGGCTTTCGCCATTGGGGCAAGAGAGAGCATCGCCACCGATAGGAGAGCAAGTTTCTTTAGTCTCATGTTTGCGTTACGTTCTTATTGATTAGTAAATTATATAGTGATCTATAAATCAAAGCAAAGATACTATTTCTTTTTCGCTTCTACTTTGGGTTTCGGACTTGATAGGGTGTGGGCAAAATGAGAGAAGGAGCAACCTTCCGCATCGGTAGGTCGCTCCTTCAGTCAATAACACCAAATCAATCTTTCTTTCTCACTTTCGGGTAGTGAGCACCCCTGTTACTCACATCACGTTTTGGAATTGAATGTTTCCTGACAATCCGGGGGCGTATCGGATGTTAAACCTTGCTCGGATGATCCCTTTCTGTTTCAGTACTATCATGTACTCCTTGGAGGTAAGTAGCGGACCTACCTTGTAACTGAGATCATACGGACATACGCACTTGCATCCCTGTTCTGTTTCATCCTCGTTGATGGTAATCTCATTGCCTACCATCGTTACTGTCACGAAGAGTTGCCCCGGACAACAATTAAATACTGCATTGAGATGCTTCATGAGCAGGTATCCGTCCTCGACGGCTTGGAATGTCCCTGATTCCTCTGCCTCGGCTCGAAGCGTCCCCTTACAGATAGAGCTTGTGAAGTCTTTTACTCCGGTTTCGGGCACTTGCCCGTTCTCCTGCTTGTTACACCCTACTACGCCAAGTAGAAGTGTCAGCAACATGATGAATAATGTTCTTGATTTCATACGTCGATTGTTGTATTAAGTTTAACTTATTATATGTACTCATTCCAATAAATACAGACAATCAATCTCACTCCAAATATAAGTATAAAAATATATTCATGCAAGTGTTTTGATGGATAATTTCAAAAAACAGACCGATCTATCCGATCTGTCTCTGATAAAATGGCGTAGAGAGCCGACTCTTGCCTTTCATTTTATCACAGCCGGTACTAAAGGGCGATCTCTCCTGCGGCCCCTCGACTGCCGTTTAGTACGAACTCGTGGCGAATGATGCCGAACTGCTTCAGCACCACGGTATAGACCATCCCCGGATCGGGTAGGGCGATCTTGAAGCTCAGGTCGTAGGGGCAGTAGCAGTTTGCTCGAGATGATGCTTCGTGCTCCGAGATGATGAGCCGGTCGCCCTCTATGGCGAGGGTGGCATAGATACGTCCCGGCTCGCAGTTGAACTTGGCATTGAGGTGTGCAAACTCTGCTGTCCCGTCCTCCCCGACCCGGTATCTCAGTATCTCCGACTGCTCCGATATGGTACGTGTGATACGTTCCTTGCACTCTCCGTAGGTGAACTCCGTCAGCCTCGGTGCGTCAGCCTCGAGCGCAATGTCCTGCATGGAGCACCCGGCGATACCGGCGATCGCTCCTATCCATAGTATGATTCCTAATCTTTTAAGCATACGATAAAGGTTGTTTGTGACAATCTTTGCGTCATCAAAAGTATAAACATTTACCTACTTATACAATACTTTACGCGTGACTGCCGAGGCCTTGCCTGTCTGCGCTCCGAGAAGGACCTCCCGGGGTACGGACACAAACCTCTCGACTATGGGATGTAAGAAGGTATTCAGCTCCTGAATCTTACCTTTCCGTGGCTG
>JBHBLB010000087.1:0-65572 GCA_041791495.1 Porphyromonas sp. | reverse complement strand
CTAATTCAGTGTTTACGTGTATTTTCCCGAAAGTCTTTTGCTCGTCACGCCCCCAGCATAGTTCCCGATGTATTTTTAGGCGCAAATATAAGAAAAAAGTGCCATTCATAAGACATCATGAACGGTACTTTTTTGTTTCTCAATGCAATAAGCCTATTACAGTTTCATCCCCCTGCCTTTCCTTTGCAGTTGTATGGGACGGCGTATGTTCTGCCTTAGCTTGTCGAATTGTTCCTTGAACCACTCGGCAATGGGCTTTCGGTCGATGGTAAGGACTAACTTCGTTTTGTCTGTCGTGTCTTTCAGCACTTGGAAACCTGCCTTTTCGGTCGTAAATTTCCGCTTGTGTTCCTCCGAATAGAGTTCGCCTGCATACTCCAACGGCTTGCCACTGACGAGCGTTGCTGTCTGCCTTTCATCGAACCCGACAAGGCGGCAGAGGTTTTCGATACGGAGCATTTCACGGAAATAGGGAAACCATGCCGCCGCCTTTGCGATTACCGTTTTCAGAAACGATATTTCCTCCTTGTGCCTTGTATCCTTGTCTGCTATCTCCCTGCCGTGCTTCTGCTGCATTTCCCGTATCTCTCGGCTGTGGTCTGCCTGCATGGTCTGTATCTTGTCTTGCAGTGCCTCTATCGTTTCCTCGTGGTCGGCTACCTCCCTATGCAGGGCGGTGTTCTCCCTCTCCAATGTCTTGACCTTGTTGCTGCCGAAAAGAGAACCGACGCTCTCGGCGATGTTGGTGGCTGCGACGGTTGCCGCCTCTTTCAGCTTCTCGGTCTGTATTTCTTTTTTCGCCCGTCTTAGTTCTTCCTGCGCCGTTTCTTTCTGCTGTTGCAAATCCACCACCTCCGATTTGAGGCTATCGGCGAGTTTCTGTATATCCCGATAATACTGCTGCGTGGACTTGTGGCGAGCTTTCGATCCGTCTATGCCCCTTTGCAGCCCGTATTTCGCCATCGCTTCGGCATAGGTATCTTGGTAGGACTTCAATTTCAGCCGTGTCATGATATCGTCTGCGCACAGCCTTACGGTGTCGGTCGGCTTCTTGCGGTATCGCTTCTTCGTCTGTTCCTCTCGTTTCCTGCGCTTGCGCTCTCCCTTGACGATGGGGACGAGAGTAACGTGTATGTGCGGCGTTTCCTCGTCCCTATGCAGGTGAGCCGCCACGATGTTCTCCTTTCCGAACGTGTCGGCGAAGTATTTCAGATTGTCGGCGCACCACTCGTCCAACCTGCCCTCCCGTTCGATGCGCTCCATATCCTCGTGCGTTCCCGACACGTTGATGCGGATTGCCCGTACTTGGTTGCTTCCGATTTTGCGTGTCAGCCCCGCTTCTTCCAATCTTCTTTGGATAGCCGCCGAACGGTCTTTTATCCCGTCGGGGTATTCAATGAGTTTTCTGTTTAGGTGCGTGCGTGTGGGGGCGGCGTTCTTCGGTATGATGAAACGCTCGATGTGGGCGGTCGTTCCGCTGTCGGAGCCGTGCGCCTTTTCCATGTGTAAAACTACGAAACCCATATATTTTTCCTTTCTTACTTGACTTGTGAAACAATGATTTTTTGTATCTTCGGGGGCGGCAAATGCCGTCCCCGATGGGGTGTGCAGAGGGGCTTGCCCCTTGCCTTATTGGGGAATTTTCAGCGATACGTAGTATTGCGGCTCGGAAAATTCCCTAATAAGCTATGGTATTTTCTTCGTAAATACCTTGCGGCGTGTCGTCTGTCTTTCGGTTGTGGCTGTCCCTACCGCTTGCGTACCCATAACTCCCCCTTATTATTTTTCCCCTTTCGGTCGGTGGGTGGCGGGGCGGTCTTTTCCGTTTTCAAAGGCTCTTTTGCATGGGGCGGTCGGATGCAAGGTTCAGGGGAAGAATACTACCCGAAGAATGAGGGTAGAGATTGTTCCCCTGACGGCGTAACCACCTGACCTTGAAGCCGACGGAAAGCCCCGTGCTTGCTTTGCCTTTGTAAACGGGAATGATTGCTCCGCTTGCCTGCGGCAAGGAGATTTCCCCTGCATTTCTCGCTATAAGCGATGTACTGACGTACTGATTTAGTGATTTCAATACGTCAATACGACACGACTTTATGACGACACGACTGCTTGACTGCCGACATTCAGCGAAAGAAAAATCATGTTGTTCTCTTTTCGCCCGTACATAATCCTCTCCAACAATGCCTTGCGGACTTTCGCAGCCCCGAACGATTCCACACAGAAAGCGAGGGCGGCTATCGTTTCGAGGTTGTAAACCTCCGCACTGTATTTGTCCGATATGCGGATAGTGCGTTTTATGTCGTACTCTCTCAAAACTCCGCTCTTGCAAAGTGCCTTTATCCCTGCCCGAACCGTCGGGGCGATTACCCCGAACAGTTCGCAGATTTCCCACTCGGTCATAGCGGTTGCACCTATGTCGGTCGGTAAAGAGATACTGCCGTATTCGTCTATCGTGATGATGTTTCTTTCTTCTTTCATCGCTGTTCTGTTTTTAAGGTTGTTAAATGGCTCGGCAAATATTCTTTTCCATGTCCTCTAACTTGTGCGACAAGGTTTCCATGTCTTGGCTTATCTTCTGGGCGGTGATTTTGGCGTAAATTTGGGTGGTTTTTATATTCGTGTGCCCCAAAAGGCGGCTCACGGTTTCGATGGGCACGCCGTGCGACAAAAGTACGGTCGTGGCGTTCGTGTGCCTTGCGACATGGTAGGTCAAACGCACCTTGAAGCCGCATTGTCTGCCTATCCCTTTCAGTATCTTGTTGCAACTGCCGTTGCTCGGAACGGGGAAAACATGACCGTCCCTTGCCAGTCCCTTGTATTTCTCTATGATGCGTTTGGGAACGTCCAACAGACGGATATTCGATTCGGTGTTGGTTTTCTTTCTTCGGGTGATTATCCACAGATTGCCGTCAAAGAATGTTTGCAGGCGGTCGGCGGTGAGGTTCTTCACGTCCGAATACGCCAAACCCGTGAACACCGAAAAGACGAACAAGTCCCGTACAAGTTCATGGGCGGCGTTCTTCATCGGTGCATCCATGAGCGTCTGTATCTCCGTTTGGGTGAGGTAGCCCCTGTCCACGCTTTCGGGAGAGTTGATATACCCTGCAAAGGGGTTGAACGGCAAACGTCCGTCGTTCCTCGCAATGGAAACGATGTGTTTCAACACAATCATGTAGCCCCACACGGTATTGGTGCGGCATTTCTTCTCCGTTCTGAGGAAATACTCGAAGTCGTTGATGAAAGTAAGGTTGAGTTCCTTTAACGGAATATCCTCACGCTTGTAAGTATGGGGCAGAAACTCCCGGATATGGTTGCAGACCGTCCGATAACGGGTAAATGTTCCCTGCGCCCTGCTGTGCCCGACTTTCTTCGCAAACTCGGCGTTGTGCTGCTCGAACAGCTTCAACAAGGTTTCCTGCTTGACGCCGATACCGAGATAGGCGTCTTTGAGTTTGGCGGCGGTAACATAACCGTCCGTCTGCATCAGTTCTTGATAGCGGCGGTTTACCTCCACACGGATTTTATCTACCGCAAGGTTGATTTTCTGCGCTTCGATACTCTTGCCCGAAGCACGGTTGTTCTTCACGTCCCACAAGCGTGGAGGAACGTCCATCTTGCAACTGAACTGTTTAATCTCGCCGTCCACTGTGATACGGCACATCAAAGGCAGGTTGCCGTTGGGCTTCTCGCTGCCTTTCTTCACGTAAAATAAGACCTTGAATGTACTACGCATAACTCACTCCTTTTTTTGGTTACAAAATTAAGTTACAGTGAGTTACCGACTGCTATGCAAATCTACGCAAATCGCAGAAAAAGAACCTTTTAGCAAGAAATCCGCACCCGTTACGGGAGTAATGAGGTGGTAACTGAACTCTTGCGCCGTTTGGCTTCGCACTGGCTTTCCGTTGGCTCTGCTCCATAGAAAAACAAAGCGTAACGAACGCTGTTTCAGCCAATTCGCTACGCTTTGCTCAAATTTACTTTTTCGCTATGTGTTTATTTTAGGAATTATTTAGGTATGAATCGGGGAGGGTGTCACAGATTTGCGTATCTTGCACAATCATACCGAGATGTGGCAGAGTATATGTCTCCCTGACCGCTCATTACTAAATACTATTATCTGCTCTATGAAGTCACTATTCACTACCCTTTTCCTTGTCGTGCTTATGTGGGGTGCGACTGTGCCTGTGTCTGCTCAGGACTCTTTCAGAGCGGTCTATGATATGACCGGTTCGTTTGAGAAAGAACGCTCGGAGTTTTTCAAACAATTAGGCGGTCAAAAGCCTCCGAAGCCCTATCCGATGGTGCTGGAGATCTACCCAGACAGGACATTTTTCTACAACTACTCGAGGATGTATAAGGACTCCGTACAGCACGCTGTCTATACCGCGACCAATGACCAACGGCAGGCTGCCGCGAAGGCATTGGAGGTGAAGTCGGCGGGGATCGGCATATATGTACGATCCGATTTCGAAACGGGCAAGAGGGAGACTATCCACGGACTACTCGACGACCTGCTCTCGTACGAGGAGGAGATGGCTCGCCCCGAGTGGAAGATCGATGAGTCTGTCACGGAAGAACGCAGCGGCTACAAGTGCCATAAGGCAACAGCTCTCTATCTCGGTAGGGAGTGGACGGTATGGTACACGCCGGAGATACCCTCCTCTGCCGGACCCTGGAAGCTATGGGGCCTGCCCGGGCTGATCGTGGCAGCGGAAGAAGCCGGAGGGAAGTTCTCGTTCGAGATGACAGCCTTCGGCGCACTTGCTCCCGGTGAGGGACACGAGGACTTCACCAAGTATCTGAGAAAGGGTGAGATCCTCAGAGAGAGCCGAGCCAAGGTGCTGAAGACCCTTGAGGTCTTCACCGCAAACCCTATGTCCTACTTTTCTATGAAGATACCTAACGCTAAGATCTCTATCTCCACTCCGGACGGTAGAGTCGTTACAGATGAGGAGCTGCGGACTAAGTTCGAGTACATAGAGTTGTAATATCCATTGTGAAGATTCAAGAAACGGTATCGTAAACTGCTCGATCCCGAATAGTAACAATTCAATACTATATCATCGTTATGAAGCGTATTTTTAAGGTATTATTTGTGTGTGCTATCTGTAGTCTCTTCTCGACGAACGTTATCAAGGCACAGGAAGCATTCAGGGCATTCTATGAGATGAGGGGAACTTACTCCAACGAGAACCCGACAGAGAACAAACCTTTCCCCATCGCGTTGGAGATCTATCCCGATCGCACCTTCTGCTATCACGTACAACGTATGACAAGTGACTCTATCGTTGCTACGGTCATGGAGCAATCCAACGACCCCGTCTTGGCACAGAATGAGAGCAACAAAGTAAACGTGTGGGGGATGACATTGAATATCCTCTCCGACTTCAATAAGCAACAGCGGGAGGTGACACACGCTCTGAACTTCGACCACTACGCTTATAACGAAGAGATGATCCGACCGGACTGGAAGATAGATGAGACAGTGACTGAGGAGAAGAGCGGATATAAGTGCCACAAGGCTACGACAACCTACTTCGGTAGAGCGTGGACGGTGTGGTACACTCCCGATATTCCGACTCCTGCCGGTCCGTGGAAACTTTGGGGACTCCCTGGACTTATTGTCGAAGGGTCCGAAAGCGATGGTATCTATGGCTTCTCTTTGTCTTCCTTTGAGAGCTTCGATCCGAAAGAGAGTAAGGTAGATTGCGAGAAGTATCTCGCTTTGGGCAAGAAAAAGGTTGAGACAAAGAAGAAGGTGACTCAACTCCTCGAGCTTTATGTGACGGATACAATGGCTTTCTTTCAGATGATCTTCCCGGGAACTCAGGTAACTATTGTGAATGAGAGTGGCAATAAACTGAGCCGGGAAGAGCTGATGGGAAAGTTTGTAAATATCGAAAAGTGATACCGGAGAAGGGATGAAACAAGTAAGACTTCTACCTGTCGTTATGTTGCTCTTCTACACCTTCATCGGTGTGGAAGCGGTAGCGCAGTTCGCTCTTACCGGGAGGGTCGTCCTTAGAGATAGCAGGGAGCCGGTGTCGTATGTATCAGTCTCCCTTACCGATGCGGACTCGAAGAAGGTCATAGGCGGAGGCTTCACCAACGGAGACGGGTACTTCTCCATCGCCCTCAGGGAAGAGATGCGTACTGCTATGGTGACTCTCACCCTCTCTCACCTGTCATACGAAAAGATTTCTCTGACCGATCGTTGCGACAGACTCTTAGGGAAGACGCATCTCATTGCGTCCCGTGCCGAGGCGCTCAAGGAGGTTGTCGTGCGTCCTACCGTAGTCCGTAAGCGAGGCGATACGATACGTTACTCCGTAGGTCAGCTTCTGAAGCTCGGCGATCATACTCTCGAGGATGCCATCAAGCGCATCCCCGGGATGACTGTTGGGAAGAATGGACAGATAAGTTACGAAGGGAAGAGCATCAATAAGCTATACATCGAGGGACTTGACCTGATGGGCAGTAAGTATGCTCTGGCAACGAAGAACATCAAAGCCACTGATGTGGCTTCAGTCGACGTATTGGAGAACCACGAACCTGTGAAAATGCGGAAAGGTAGATCCCTAAGCGACCAAGCCGCAATCAATGTCAGGCTCAAAGAGAGTGCGAAGAATAATTGGGTTTATACCGTAACGACTGGTATCGGAGCGAATGTGGAGAAGGATCCTCTCTACCTCGTCGATGGCTCTGCCTATACCTTTGGCAAGCACTCTCAGACAATGATCATAGGGAAAGGCAATAATACCGGAGCAAACATCCTCAACGAGCTCAATACCTTTGCCCTCGATGAGGTGTACACTGGTAAACATCTCAGTATGGGGGCCAAGGAAGACTTCTTCGACACTAACGTAGAGATGGGCGACGAGGTGGTACGTGAGCGGGGACGTATCAATACGACTGCTCTCGGATCGCTCAATTATATCCGTAAACTATCGGAGGAGTCGAAGTGGAGACTCAATGCCAACTATGGCTTCGACCGCGCCCGAAGAGCCGCAAATAGTACCACCCTCTTCAGGCTGTCGCCTACGGAGACGAGCCGCATCGACGATCATATCTCCTTGCTACGCAAAGAGCACTCCGGCAATGTCGAGAGCAACTATACCCTCAATGCCGATCGCAAGCATGTCAAGCTGCAGACGGAGCTATCCTTTAGCCACAGAGAGCTGGATGCCGACCGCTCCACCAATGGCAGTCCCTACAATGAGCACACGGTCGCTCCCGCACTTGTCTTCAACAATGCCCTCTCCTGGTCGCAGAAGTTCGGCAAGGACATCCTCACGGTCTCCGATCTTTTGGCGGTGAATTACCTACCGCAGGAGCTTACTTTACTGGCTGGCGAGCACCCTCTTCCCGATGGTACAGACCGGATCTTCCAGAAAGCCACGACACGGGAACTGGAGAACGAACTATCGATAGGCTATGAGCACTATGCCGGGGCCCTACAACTCGACACTAAGGCTGCATTGACTTACCAACGCCGTGCCGTAAAGACCGACCTGTACTTCCCCCAGCTTGCAGACGCTACCCCTACCAAGGGCGAGATGCTTTTCACACGGTTGGGTCTCAATCTATCGCCATCCCTCTCTTACCGTTACCGTAACTATCGCTTCACTGCCACTCCGGGTGTGACCTTTGCCCGCACGGGAGCGGGGGAGGAGTCGAGAAGCCGTGTGTGGTTTGCCCCCAAAGGTGCGGTCAGTTACCAAGTGAGTTCGTTAGACGGCTATCTCGGGGTGGGACTTTCTCACAACGAACAGAGCGAGATGTCTCACTACCTGCCCTATATCTTCCGCGGTATCGGCAGCATCGGTCGGGGTACGCCGGAGTGGTGGTACGATCGCTCATTTTATGGTTTGGGCAGACTTACCTACAAGGATATATTCAACTTCTTTAGCATAGTCTATTCAGCCTCTTACACCAAGCAGAGTACGCCGATGAGTCTATCTACCGAGTTGAAGGGGATATACCGTATCAGTACATACGAGCCTCTACCCCAGAAAGCCGAGATGATAGGGCAGTCGCTCGAGTTTCAGAAGATATTTCATGGTGCGGGTCTGACTACCAACCTCCGCATCAAGCATAACTATGCCCTCGGGGAGGCGGCACAGCAGCATCAGCTATACAAGACCAATACGCAGAGTATCGCACTGTCGCCCACGCTGGACTGGCAGGTGCGCTCGGGTTTCAGTGTCAAGTATGAGGGAGAGCTCAGCCGATCGCTCTTCCGCTTGCAGGAGGAGTCGAGCTATCGTGCACAAAACTTCCATACACATATCGTCTCGATGTACATAAGGCCCGCCAAGGCTCTTACGCTCAACGTGCGTGGCACGCTCTTCTACAACCAAAGCGATGCCGTCAATGACGGACGGGCGCATACGTTCCATACGTTCGACGGGAGTGCAGAGTGGGTACTGCCATGGGCTACGGTCATACTCTCAGCCAAAAATATCGGCTCTTCGTCCGCCTATCGTATCGAACGCCAGAGCTCCCTCAACGCTTTTACCTCCGACTACTTCCTGCGTCCTGCCGAGGCATTGCTGACTTTCCGCTGGAAGCTGGCCGGGAAGCGGAGAGAGCTGCTCTGAGCTCCGGCTTTCCGATAGATCCCGAGCTCATACCGAGAGACCGTATCATGTCCGCACTATGGTACGGTCTCTTTGTTATCTTTGCGTCGTGAGAAAAGCGAGGATACCCGGTCACGAAATAGTTCTTTACCGCATCTGAAGTGATGATCAGGGGCAGAAAAGTAATTTTCAGGTGCGGAGCAGTAAAAACCGGGTGCGGGAAACTACTTTCCCGCACCCGGTTATCACTTCATATGCCGTCATCCCGAAGTCCTGAACCGATATGACAGACTATTCTATCCCCTGAGACAGGAGTCGCTGTGCGTGCTGTGCCTCGGGCGTATCTGGAGCTGTCGCGATGCATTTGTGCAAGAGAGGGATGCCCCGCTGCGGGTCGCCTATGCTCTCTATAAGGACGATGGCTGTACGTATGAGGGCACTCTGGTAGTCGGTGACGGTCGCAGTCGTGAGCGGAGTAGGAGTGGGGTGCTCGGCGAATGCGGGTGCACGGCGATCCATAGCCCAGAGGTCGGTGTTCGGGACGTTGCCCCATATCTCCCTGAACGGGCGTACTCGGCCGGGATAGCTATCCGTATCGATCGGGGCTTCCTTACTTGGGGATGGGTGTGTCCCTTTCTCTTCAAACCTCCTTATCGTCTCTATCTCTGTCGATACGTTAGCGAGTATGGCATACTTTATACTGTCCGCAAGAGCGGTAGGAGTATCGCACGTGTGTAGTCCGATACGTCTGTGCAGCCTGATGGCTTCGGATAGTTGCCCCGTATCGTAGGCTTCCGTCCTCAGGGTGCGCATCACGTCAAGCCAAAGTGGCGAGTCGGTGTGCTGAGGGTCCTCACTCCAGGCTTTCATCATGCCGATCCTGTCCCCCGACCTTTCCCATAGAGAGAGCTCCACTGCCGTCAGGTCACGCACCTCTCTATCTCTTGCGAGCTTGCGGAGGTGCGAGAGGTGCACGATCACTTGTGCCGTGTCTCTATCGCGGATAGCGAGATCGGCAAGCCGTCTGACGGCATTGGTACGGAGGGATAAGTCGATCGCAGGGGAGAGGGAAAGGGCTGTGAGGAGCCGCGTGGCGGCATCTCTGTCCTGAGCGGCTATGGCAAGCCCGCTCCGAGTGGAGAGGAGGAGAGGGTCGTTGCCCTCATTGCCGTGGCTTCGTATATAGTCTTCGAGGAGGAATTGTGCTTCGGTGGTACGTCCGAGTGCGGTCATCGCTACCACCTTGTAGAGGAGAGCATGCCGGCGTAGCGTAGCGTCGCTGTATCTCTCCGCGCACAAGTGGCTTTCGGTAGCGAGAGCATCCATATCCCCGAGGCGTAAGAGTGTCAGGAGCCTCTCGTCCCATACTGTCACGACTCCCTTTACCGCTTCGTCGGGGATAGAGTCGCCCTTGCGTGTTGCGCTCTTGAGGAATAGAGCCGTAGCGTTGAGATGATTCTTCAGTTCCGCCTCTGCCGCCCTCTTCCCCGTATAACCGAAATAGGAGGGTAGCACCATGGGTACTACCTCTCCGTACGATGGATAGATGGGGAGGTAGGAGTCGAAGAGAGTGTGTGCGGATCGGGCAGAGAGGGTGACGCTACGCAAGGCATTGAGTCGATAGATCTTTCCCTTGTCGTACAGCGAAGCACACCCGGGGAGGATCGTACTGCATACGATCGCAAGCAGGGTGTATATGCCGAGAGATCTCATCGGCGTACGAGAGAGATATGGCGCAGGTGACGTATGCCTTTGGCAATGGCGAAGAGGATAGTAAGGAGAAGGATGGAGAATGCCGCCGTAGGCAGATTGAGATAGTAGCTCCCTGCAAGGGCAAGGATGCCGGAGAGTGAGCTCAGGAGACAGGAGCCGATGAGGATCTTTTTGAAATCCGAGGTGAAAAGCCCTACGGTGACTTGTGGCAGAGTAAGCATACTCATTAGCATCATGATACCCATAGCGCGGATGCTTAGCACGATGCCGATACATATCCATACCATAAGGGCAAGGCGATATAGCCTTACGCGCATCCCCCGTGTACGTCCGTACTCGGGATCGAACGATATAAGTAGCAGGGGGTAGTAGAGAAAGTAGATCAGCGGAATACTGAGTAGGACGAATGCCCCCAGTATCATGAGGTCGAACTTGCTGATAAGGAGTATATTGCCGAATAGGAAAGCGTTGAGCCCGGGTGAGTATCCGGGTGTCATAAAGGTGAAAAGAACACCTATCGCCATCCCAAGAGACCATACGGCAGCTATGGCAGAGTCTTCACGGACTTTCCCCCTTGCCGCCATGGACTCCACGCCGATGCCGCTGACAATAGCGGCTATCATGGCGTACAGGAGCGGAGACTGCCCGAGATAGAACCCCAACCCGAGCCCGGCAAAGGAGCTATGTGTCACCCCTCCGGCTATAAAAACCATACGGCGTACTACGACATAACTACCTATAAGCCCCGTAGCGATAGCCGTAAGTAGTACTCCGATGACCGAATTGGTGAAGAAGCTGTACTCGAAAAGTGAGATCATCTCTCCTTATATTACCGGATGGAAATGTGTGCTTGTAGTGTAGCGGGTAACTCTATCCCCCTTCTTGCCAGACTCAGAAGCCAGCTCTCACGCTCTTCTGTACGTAGCGTGTCGTAGACTTCTATGAACTCTGCCGTCTCTTCGTCCGTATAAGAGTCGGCACTGCGTCCCTTGAAACGGTCGAGCTCTTCGTCATCGAAGTAGACAGGGAGTGTATCTTTCTCGTTGGTTTTCTTATGACAGTTCGCCCCTCCACAGCATCCACCTGCCTTGTCGCAGTGGTTCTTTTCGTCTCCGGGCCCTTTTGCCCTGCGCAGTACTTTCATCAATACAATGGCAAGTATTACGAGACCTCCTGCAAGGAGTAACGTCGTGATTGTGTCCGTGCCCATTTATTCTCTTTCTTTTATTCTATTGGTATCCTATTTATATCCCCTCGGGATGAGAGATTTGTCCCTAATGCGATATCGGAGATAAAGATACTCATTATTTCGCCATCTCGATGAAGACGAAATCTTTAGATGTAAAATCCCGACTTTTGGGTATTTCGGGATTGATAAGTAGTACGTAGATTTGCAAAGACGAAATTATTAGTCCCATAATCAAATCCACAATTTGCTGCGGGATTGTCCTGCAGAGATTGAATGTATAGTTAGTATATTCTGTGTAATAGGGTGCACGTGCGGTAGATCCGTACGTGCACCCACCTTTTTACATACTGGCTTTGTGGTAGTATTCGTTGATTTGTGTGAATGGAGAGGTCGCGTCGAGCGGACGGAAACTTACCTGAATACTGTTCCACCCGGTGGGCCATCCACCTTCGATCATACCTATATTTACGAAGCGAATCTCGTGCAAGCCTGCCTTGAGAGCGATAGAAGTATCGCGGCGGGACAGCTTCTTCGGCTCGCCTTCATTGGAAATCACTTCGCGACCATCTATCCATAGTTTGCTCTGGTCCGTACTGAAGACATACACGCCATCCGCAGGGACATTGAAGAAGCCGGTATAGATTGCCCCGAACTTGTACTCCGTCCCATCGGGATTATAGATACGTTGTACTTCGTTGCGCATATCTGTGGCGATGCGTTGTACGGCTTCTCCTTCGTAAGCTATGAGTTCGCCTGCCGAAGAGAATGCCTTGTTGTCCACGAAGCGTACGGCAAGACCGGGACGGAATACCGATGCAAACTCCTCGCTCTCCATAGTCGTCGTGGCAGGAGATGCCTCCTCGCGTACCACTTCGATGGTACGTACGGGGCTCATCTTCCCGGAGAGGGTGACGCTACGTATCTTTAGAGTGGTAGGCTGATCGAAAGAAAGAGCACCGGAGTATACGTTGCTTGTCTCTGTGGGCTCGGTCCCGTCGGTGGTGTAGACTACTTTGACGGGATAGACGGTTGTGAACTCGAGCGTCGCCGTTTCACGTCCCGGCAGGTCGGTGATGGTGATCTTGTTGAGGGAACCTCCGGGTTGTTCGGGCTGAGGGATGAAGTAGTTTACTCCATGCATATCGAGACGCACTTGGGTATTCTCGATACGGCGAAGGAAATCATCGTAATTTTTTCTGTCGAGAGATGACCAAGCGATCTCGGCCAAAGCGAGTGTGCGGGGGTAAGCCATGTATTCTCTCTGCTCAGGGGTGTATAGATACTCTGCCCAGACATTGGCTTGGACACCGAGGACGTGGTGACGTCTCTCCGGAGCGATTGCGTCCGGGATGGGATTGTAAGAGTAAATCTTCGACATCGGTGCGTAGCAACAGATCGCAAGGGGCTCGATCTTCGGGTCGCCTTGATAGTGATCTATGTAAAGACCATTGCTTGCCGGGGTCATGATTACGTCGTGTCCCATGTTGGCAGAAGTAATACCTCCTTCCTCTCCTGTCCAAGACATCACCGTAGCGGATGGGGCAAGTCCTCCTTCAAGTATCTCTTCCCATCCGATCATGCGCTTATCGTGCTTGAGCACCACTCGCTCCATTCGATGGATGAAATAGCTTTGGAGCCCGTGTTCGTCCCGAAGCTTTTCGTCCCGGATCCGTTGCTGGCACTTCGGACATGCTTTCCATCGAGTCTTAGGACACTCATCTCCTCCGATATGAAAGTATTTCGATGGGAAGAGAGGCGCAACCTCGTCGATGACATTCTCGAGAAACTCGAAGACTTCATCGTTGCCGGCACAAAAAACATCGTCAGAAATCCCCCAGATGATACGTACGTCATACTTGTGGTCTGCACCGTAGCAACCGAGATTAGGGTATGCTGCAAGGGCTGCTTGCGCATGTCCCGGCATTTCGATCTCGGGGACTATCTCTACGAAACGCTCTTGTGCGTAAGCCACAATCTCTTTTACCTGCTCTTGGGTATAGAAGTAAGGTCCGTAGGTAGAGCCATCTCCTTCGGTTCGTTGCGCACCTATCTCTGTAAGTTTGGGATACTTTTTGATCTCTATGCGCCATCCTTGGTCATCGGTAAGGTGCCAATGCAGGATGTTTATCTTGAGCATCGAGAGGACATCTATATTACGTTTCATCACCTCGATGGGGAGGAAGTGTCGGCAGACATCGAAGTGCGAACCTCTGTATGCGAACCTCGGCTCATCCACGATGGATACGAACGGTATGCTCCACTCGACAGTGTTCACGACGGTAGGGCTCTCGATCTCTGCGGGGAGTAGTTGCAGCAGTGTCTGCATCCCGTAGAAGACCCCTTTGGGTGTCGATCCTTTGATGACCACACCGCCCTCCTTTGTGACTTCGAGCGTATATCCCTCGGGATTGGGGATGGCATCTGTACCGACGAGAGATAGGGAGATCTCTTTTGCCGGAGCGGTCGAGCTCTCTACTATTTTGAGATCATAGCCGGTCGATAGCTTGATCTTCTCTGCGAAGAATGCGGCTACGGTGCGGAGAGAGTCGCTTTGGGCTACGAATGTTGTCTGCTTTGTGATGGGGAGTTTCCCCTCAGCCGTCACCTCAAGCTGGCGAGGGATCGGAATGATGTTGATACCTTCGTTGTAGGGTTTCACCTCCTTCACGGCGGGGTTGCACGACGCGAATAGGAGTACTGCCGCCAGTGTGCTCAGGAGTCTTGTTATTGTCTTCATATCTTTCTTACTTAAATCGATTAAATTGTCTTGTTCTCAACGTGACTCTGTGGGAGTCTTGGGTGGGAGAGGTCTCCTCAAGTGAAACAAAAGAGGCTGTGGCGAGGTCGTCCGACCTGTGCCACAGCCTCTGCTATGTTGGGTCATTACCAAGCGAAGATCGGGTATTCGGTCATCATTGCATTGACCTCTTTGCGCACCGCTCCGATTACGGCTTGGTCCTCAGGTGCAGAGAGTACGCGGTCGATAAGGCCTACGATGTGCTTCATTTCGGTAGGTTTCACGCCTCTTGTCGAGATGGCGGGAGTGCCTACACGGAAGCCCGAGGTCTGGAATGCCGAGCGGGTGTCGAACGGTACCATGTTCTTATTGATCGTGATGTCGGCAAGCACGAGGCTGTTTTCGGCAACCTTACCGGTAAGTTCGGGGAACTTCGGGCGGAGGTCTACGAGCATACTGTGGTTGTCCGTACCATCGGAGATGATCTTATAGCCAAGGTCGATGAACGCCTGCGCCATCGCTTGAGCGTTGTCCTTGACAAGCTGTTGGTAAGTCTTGAATGATGGGTCGAGTGCTTCGCCGAAAGCCACTGCCTTGGCTGCTATCACGTGCTCCAGCGGACCACCTTGTACACCCGGGAAGACTGCTGAGTCGAGGAGCTGCCCCATGGTCTTGAGCGCACCCTTTGGCGTAGTCAGACCCCAAGGATTCTCAAAGTCCTTGCCGAGGAGAATGATACCGCCACGCGGACCACGCAGGGTCTTGTGGGTCGTAGATGTGACGATGTGCGCATACTTTACGGGGTTGTCGAGGAGTCCTGCTGCCACGAGCCCTGCGGGGTGAGCCATGTCGACCATGAAGAGTGCTCCGATCTTGTCCGCTATCTCCCGCATACGCTTGTAGTCCCATTCGCGAGAGTATGCCGATCCGCCGCCTATGATGAGCTTTGGTTTGTGCTCGAGTGCCAGCCTTTCCATCTCATCGTAGTCCACGCGACCGCTGTCTTCTCTCACGTTGTATGCTACGGGGTTGTAGAGGATACCGGAGCTATTCACTGCCGAACCGTGCGAGAGGTGACCGCCGTGGGCGAGGTTGAGGCCCATGAACGTATCGCCGGGCTTGAGGACCGTCATCAGGACTGCCATATTTGCCTGAGCTCCGGAGTGTGGCTGTACGTTCGCCCACTCTGCGCCATAGAGTTCCTTGATACGATCTATGGCAAGCTGCTCTGCTTGGTCTACGACTTCGCAACCACCGTAATACCTGCGCCCAGGGTATCCTTCCGCATATTTGTTGGTGAAGCAGCTACCCATGGCTTGCATTACCTGATCGCTCACAAAGTTTTCTGAGGCTATCAGCTCGATCCCTTTGCGTTGTCTCTCATGTTCCTCATTGATGAGGGCGAAGATCTTTTCGTCTCTTTTCATACTGATGTTGTAAGGACTTTGGATTAATATTATGGATGTTATTATTTTATTCTTCCCCACAAATATACGGATTTTAGGTTGCCCTTGGTGCCATAACGGGTTGAAAAATAGGCCCCCTCACGTAAGAAAGATCATCGTGCCCGGATATGAAGTCGTGATCAGGCGTTGAAAACCACTTTTCAGGAGCGGGAAAGTGGTAATCTGCCCCTGAAAGGTGGTTTTCAACCCCTGGTTATGGAGTCTTTTCCCGTTGTCGATGTTTTTTCTTCCGAAAGTCGCCTCTTTGCGTCAAGGATTTTTTCAGTTTCCAAATTTCATCTCTGTTCCCTCCGAATAGGATGTTTGTCTCTTAAGAAATCGAAAAGTGAAGGAGAAAACTACGCAGGATATTTCTCCAGCTGAGAATAATTTCATAAATTAGCGCACTGAGGGAGGAGTACATAGTGGAGTCTTCGTGTTGAGATACTCTTTTATGTGTTCCGTCCGAGAGAGTTTTTTGCCGGCTTCTTCGCGCATCTTCATTACTGCATATATAATAATGTGTGGCGGGTGCGAGGGAGTCTAGTACTAACGAAGACGAATAAAAAGTTGATGACATTCAGACAAATGGCTTTCTGTTGTGCAGCATTCTGCATGATGAGCTTTGCCAGTGCCACCAACCCTCCTGCTGGGAAAGGCCACAAGACCCCGGTCGTCGATAAGGCGGTAACGGAAACGACCAAATCGACCACCGAAGAGAAGAAGACCACGCCCCCTGATCTCAATCTCCTCGCAGACAATATCCGACTCAAGGATAAGAAGAGAGTACAGGAACTCAAGGAGACTCTCTACGGCAATACTGCCGAAGAGCTCAACTACCCCGCCGTAGATGTGTACGGCGAAGACTCATGGAACGACCGCGTCAATCCCTTTATCGGTTTCAAGGATGTCCATATCCCCGATACATTTTCCATTGACTGTAGTCAGTTTTCATACCCTTTGACCGAAATCACACGCGTCAATTCACGCTATGGCTACCGTAAGAGATTTCGTCGTATGCACTATGGTATCGACCTCAAGATTACTATCGGAGATACGATCCGTGCGGCATTCGACGGGAAGATACGCCTTGTGGAGTTCGAACGCAAGGGATATGGCAACTATGTTGTGATGAGGCATCCCAATGGCTTAGAGACTGTCTACGGACACTTGTCCAAGCACTTGGTCAAGCCCGACCAGATTGTGAAGGCCGGAGAAGCCATAGGGCTGGCAGGCAATACCGGACGCTCGACCGGGCCCCACCTCCACTTCGAAACGAGATTTATGGGTATCCCCATCAATCCGGAACTAATCATCGACTTCGATAATGGGGTCCCCCTCAGCGAACAATACGTGTTCGTGAAGCAAAATCACCCATACAAAGCATCTTCCAAGGTGGCTTCGTCAAAGAAAGGAGCGACATCACGCAATACCGGTATCGCTATCCATAGGGTACGTAAAGGGGATACTCTCGCTGTCATTGCCTCTAAGTACGGCACGACCGTCAGCAAGATATGCAAGCTCAATGGGATCTCTACCCGCACGACACTGAAGGTGGGTCGCTCTCTGAGGGTAAGCTCATAAAGATGAAACGTAAGCTGCAATAAAAGTGAAGTAGGTGCGAGGGCGATGCTCTCCGTATTCGCTGAAGCACCTAATAGTATATTTGCTGAGTGATTTTGGTGACAAGGATCACGCAGGTAGGGGCTGTCTCTGAGGGTTGTGCACTCTCTGAGACAGCTTTTGTTGTCACTGAAAGACGATAGAAGCGGATAGGTATGGTGCAAGAAAGGAAGGGAAGAGCTCCCATATTCCTTATAGGCTTTTCAGGTGTGGGGAAGACGACCATCGCCCGACACATAGAGAGACTTACAGGATTGAGAGCTATCGATACGGATGCCTACATAGAGGGGCGTTATCATACGACAGTGTCGGAGATCTTTGCTACTTGCGGAGTAGATAAGTTCCGTAAGCGCGAGCGAGTGATCCTTATCGAGCTCTCGCAAACGTGCGATACAGTCATCGCAACGGGTGGGGGGATGCCTTGCAGCGAAGACAATATCTCCATCATGAAAGAGCGAGGTGTCGTGGTCTACTTGCGCAGTGGCGTGGAGAGCCTCACCGAAAGGCTGGAGATATGTAAGGCAACACGACCGCTCGTTGCGCATCTCGACAGGGACGGGATAGGACGTTATGTCGCCGAGACCCTACCTCGTCGAGAGGTGTACTACAATCAGGCGCACCATATAGTAGATCTTACGGGGATGATCACTCCGCAAGATGAAGAGAAGGTAGCCGAGGAGATAATCTCCAGACTCGGTCTGACCGGAACAAAGAGTGTATAAGTTTACTCCATATATAATATATAGAATCGTGAAGCTACCCCTATCTCCACTTTCAGTCATCCCGATGACGCTCTTGCTCCTGCTCCTTGCAGGGTGTGGCTCATCCGGTACCGTGCGTGTGCCCAAGCCTATCCCCGTGGCACGAACCAGCAATGCGTACAACGACTATATCCAGACCTATGCGCACATTGCCATAGAAAACCAGAAGAAGTATAAGATACCGGCAAGCATCACACTGGCACAAGGGTTGCTGGAGAGCGGAGCGGGGCAGAGTCGCCTTGCGAGAGAGGGCAACAATCACTTCGGTATCAAATGCCACAATACCTGGACGGGAGGGCGCATTTATCACGATGATGACCTCCGCAATGAATGTTTCAGAGCTTATCGGAAGGCGGAGGAGTCGTTCAGAGACCACAGCCTTTTCCTCCGGCGACCCCGGTATTCCCGTCTCTTTTCCCTTAATATCCACGACTACAAGGGGTGGGCTCGAGGGCTTCAACAGTGTGGGTACGCCACCGATAGGGGATATGCCAATAAGCTCATTAAGATCATCGAGGACAACAGACTCTATCTCATAGACCGAGGGAATGCGGAGCGTACCTATACTTATACCGAACCGTCCCGCTCGGGGGCGACATCCGCTCAGGTAGGCTCCCCGGCAGAACGTCCGACATTCATAGGCAACGGGCTGCTCTATATCCGTGCTCGAAGCGGTGATACCCTGGCGGGCATAGCAAGAGAGATGGAAATGAGTGAGCGCAAGTTGTGCAATTTCAACGACTATCCCGAGGGTTATCCTCTTGCACAAGGGGACATCGTGTACCTCCAACGCAAACATCCCAAAGCCCTCCCTCCGTACTACGAACACGTGATCAAGGTAGGAGAGTCCATCCATAGCATAGCTCAGACCTACGGGATACGGTTGGCTTCCCTCTATCGTCTCAATAAACTTACCGACGCATACGAACCCAAAGAGGGCGATGTGCTGCGTCTGCGATGACAAGCTGCGGATATAAGTCCCAACTATTATATAATCTCTAACAACTACAACTATGAAAAGAGCAAGCATGACCCTGATTGCCTTGGCGACACTTCTCGTCGTCACGGCGTGTACTTGCGGGAAGGAGCGTACCTCTGCTCAGACAGAAGCAGCATCGATCCCGACCTCGCAAGTGGAAAAGACTATCAAGCATCTCAAAGACTCCCTTGGGCGCGGACACGACCTTCGCATCGAGAGAGGGGTGGCACAGGTGGCTGCCCTCTGGCGTCCCGGGGATGGCTCGGTGGAGGACTTCGATCGTTTCTGTCGAGAACGTTTTATCGCCGATGACGCAACGCTATCCTCCCTCTATGACACTCTGGAGCGCAACTTCGAGATCCTGAACGGTTACTTTTACAAGATAGATTCTAAGCTCAAGTTTCCCCTGCATGTCGTAGGCGATCCTTTGACAGAAGTGGATATGATGTTCGGAAGTTACGACGCCGGTGCTCACTTGGACGAAGACCTTTATGCGAATAAGATTGCCTTCGTTACCGCACTCAACTTCCCCTTCTATACGCTCGAAGAGAAGACTCGTCTCGGTGCGGAGTGGAGCCGTAGGGATTGGGCGTATGCACGTATGGGGGATCGTTTCATCTCTCGTGTGCCTGCCGACGTGAGACAGAATCTATCTCGCATCCTCACGGAGAGCGACACTTATGTGGCGGATTACAATATCGTGATGGGCAATCTCACTGATGCCGAAGGGAAGAAGTACTTCCCCGACGGAATGCGACTGATCTCGCACTGGGGACTTAGGGATGAGATTAAGTCCAACTATGCTCTTGGCGAAGAAGGCTTGGTGAAGCAGCGAATGATCTATCAGATCATGAAGCGCATCATAGACCAGACCATCCCCGAGAAGGTCATCAACAGTGAGACGCTTCTATGGGATCCTTATACCAACAAGGTGTATGATGCAGATCGCAACGAGGTAGTATCCGAGAGGGAGCAAGACCGTCGTTATCGCTTCTTGCTCGACAACTTCCACGCCTCTCGCAGTATAGATCCTTACTCGCCTCACTATCCGACTCAGATAGATAGGGCAATCGACGCTGCCATGGAGATACCTCTTCAAGAGGTAGAGTCGCTTTTCCACGGCCTGCTTAGCTCACCTCAGGTCAAAGAGGTTGCGGCATTTATCTCCGAACGTCTCGGTCGCCCTCTCGAACCGCACGATATCTGGTACACCGGCTTTATGCCACGAAGCGGGATGGATGAGCAGAAGCTCGATGCCATTACCTCTCAGAGGTATCCGACCGCTGCGGCCCTCAAGGCAGACCTCCCGAACATCCTCGTCAAGCTTGGTTGGGATCCCACCGAGGCCAACCGTATATGTTCGCTCATCGAAGTGGATGCTTCTCGTGGTGCAGGGCATGCCATGGGGGCGATGATGCGGGGCGATGCAGCACGACTCCGTACCCGAGTGGGCGCGAATGGTATGGACTACAAGGGATATAATATAGCCGTGCATGAGTTCGGGCACAATGTCGAGCAGACTATTTCCATGAACGATGTAGATTACTATATGCTCAACGGGATACCCAATACGGGCTTTACCGAAGCGTTGGCGTTTCTGTTCCAGCACAAGGACCTGGCTCTCCTCGGACTTCAAAACACTACGCCTGAGGATATGCACCTGATGGCACTCGACAACTTCTGGAGCTGTTATGAGATTATGGGGGTTTCTCTTGTAGATATTAAGACATGGCAGTGGATGTATGCCCACCCGGAGGCTACACCCGAAGAGGTACGTGAGGCAGTTATTGCGATAGCCAAGGAGGTGTGGAATACATACTATGCAGGTATCCTTGGTGGAGAAGACGAGACCCTTTTGGGTATCTACTCCCACATGATCGTGTATCCGCTCTACCTGCCTAACTACTCTGTCGGTCATCTTATCAGTTTCCAGATCGAGCAGTATATGGTAGGACGTCATCTTGCTGGCGAAGTCAAGCGGATGTTTACCATAGGGCGCGTGCTTCCGAATCACTGGATGAACACGGCCGTAGGCGCACCCGTATCTACCGAGCCTACGCTAAAGGCCACTGATGAAGCACTTAAAGCCCTTCGCAAGAATGGTTAAATAAGTGAAAATTTCCAAACGCGAAGAGATAAAGGTTTGGTCTGTATAGAAAAACGTATTACATTTGTGGTGTGTTTTTCATGGTATTAGATTTAAGGTTAACAATGAGAGATTGGTTGTCGTGAGACAACCTTTTTTTTGCTTTTAGGAATGTTCAAGGATGCATTAGAGATAGAAGTCTCCGATGCATCCTTGACTTTTTTGTGCCCGACAGGGTGGCTTACTGTGCGTTGCTGCATGGTTTGGTGTCTTGGTGCGGGCGGGGCTCTCGGAGTGCCAGGCAGAGGATATACTCCGGTGTGTTCTCGTAGTGTATCGTGATATGGCAGGGCTCAGGAGCCTCCATATGGGTGAGTACTAACGACCCGCTCTCGTTCCTCTCCGGGAGCCTTTGACACAAGAAGGATTGGAGCGAACCGGAGGGGGGATTTACGAGTTTGAACGCCGCCTCTTTCGCTGTCCACAGGAGGTGTAGTGCCATGACGGGATCGTGAGATGCCGTCACGAGGGTGAGCTCTTCGGGGCGGAGGTACTTCGAGGCTACGCGTTCGACCTTGGCTCCATAGCACTCGATGTCGATGCCTATGGGCTCCTCTCCCGACAGTGCTACCACCGCATACCCTTTGGTATGGCTGATGCTTATGTGTAGATCGGGTCGCTCCCGCAGGTGAGGTGCACCTGTTGCGGTATAGTCGTAGGATACCTCTCCGTCACGACCCAGAGCCTCTGCAAGCAGTTGGCGCACCGTACGTCGCTCTGCACCGCGCTTCGTCTCGCCCATCATGTATGCGATAGGCGACAGCAGGCACAGACCGCTGAAGTCCGTACGGCATTCAAGTACTCTTTCGACTCTATCCATGAACACACTTTAGGGTTAAAAATGATAATCCTTAGGGGTAAGATATTTTACCCATCCCGCTACAAAAATAGCATAAAATAGGTGCCCTCCCAATCCGTTTACGCTCTATCCGCGGGTGATACGGGGATAGATGCTTTGCAGTATCTCGTTGCCAAACAAGCGATACCCGTATCTAAAGTCGTAACCGGGGGTGGAAAACTAATTTTCAGCCCCCGGTTACTAATAATCCTCCCCTGAAAAGTAGTTTTCAGCCCCCGAACATTAGTTCGTACCCCGATCTCCATAAGTTTTTGCCGGCATACCGCACTTTTTGTTCTCCGCTTTTGTAAGGATCTTGATAGATTACGTTAAGTGGTTCGGTAGCATATCTTTTTCTTCAGTCTGTGAGTCGACATTGCAAGTAATTGCTAACTTTGATGTCAGTGATGGTGTAATTAAACCTTTGTCTCCCCAAGGAGTCAATATGGGAACATATTTCGATCACGCAATAATATAAATATAAAGATATAGATGAATACCAAACTCTTAGTGCACCTATGCCGGTATGCACTCGCCACATCGGGGCTCTTGCTCTCCTCGGTGGCGATGTCGTATGCACAGACTGCGCAGGAAGTCAGTGCTGCGCCCTTGACCCTCTCCCTCGATGATGCACTTACCATAGCCCTCACTGAGAGCAATACGGTGAAGATAGCAGATATGGAGGTCCGCAAAGCCCGGTACGATCGAAAGGTGGCAATAGCCAAACTCTTCCCCTCTGTTGGTCTGAGCGGGGAGTACAACTACACAGTCAAGAAGCAAGTGATGTATCTCGGTGGGGGGATGTCCTTCCCCGGGATGCCCGACATGGGCAAGAAAGGTATAGAGGTCGGTATGAGGTACTCGGTCAATGCCGGAGTCTCTGCCGGGCTTCCTCTGGTCAATCCCGCTCTCTGGTCGTCTATCTCCCTGACCGGAGAGGCAGTGACCCTTGCACTCCTCCAGGCCGAAGAGTCTACCGATGCCCTATATAATAATGTGCGGAAGGCATACTTCGGAGCGCTTCTGGCGCAGGAGACACTCCAGGTGCTGCGGACCTCCTATGAGAATGCCAAGACGAACCATGCCGACATCAAGGAGAAGTACGAGCGCGGACTCGTTGCCGAGTACGATCTCCTGCGGGCAGACGTAGCTGTCAAGAGCATAGAGCCCAACCTCCAGCAGGCACTCAATGGGGTGGCTGCTACGAAGCGTCAGCTCCTGATCCTCCTTTCGCTCGATCCCGATGGCGAGGTCTCGCTCACCGATACCCTGTCGGATGGCGAAACCCGTATATACGCTGCGGCACTCACAGATGCAGCCCGCCCTCTCGACAACCCTCAACTCAAGATGGCAGACAAGCAAGTCGATATGCTCAAGATACAGGAGCGTATGGCGAAGCAGGCGTTCCTCCCGACTCTCTCCCTGAGTGCGTTCTATCGTATGAGCGCAATGGATGAGGCTTTCTCCTGGAAGGACTACCAGTGGACTCCATTCTCTGCCCTTGCCCTTACGCTCAATATACCGATCTTCAGCGGAGGGGAGCGTCTCTACAAGGTGAAGCAGGCGCGCCTCTCTACCGATCAGGCGATGCTCCGTCGTATGGATCTCTCGCGAGCTCTTACGGCCCAGGCGATGCAGTACAGGGACAATATGAAGGCTTCTGTCCGCAAGTTTGTCTCCGCAAAGGAGGCTGTCGCACAGGCAGAGAAGGGATACGAGATAGCACGCAAGAGGTACGACGTGGGTATGTCTACCCTCATCGAACTGAACGATGCCAACCTTGCCCTCCTTCAGGCCCGACTCAACTACAACGAGGCTATCTATGACTTCCTCTCCAATGAGGCAGACTATGAGAAAACTATCGGCATCCGCCCCGTGCGTCGATGATATACGTATCAGTAATAAATACCATATAGATAAGAAATGAACCCGAAACATTTATTCCCCGTCGCCCTCTCGATTGTCCTCCTTGCCGCATGTGCTCCCAAACAGACCGATAATAATGGGGAGGCCAAAGCGGAAGCGAAGCAGGTAGAGACCACTTCCCCGCGCACAGACACGATAGAGATCGTGGATACTTATACCGCCAATGTCGAAGCTTTTGTCAAGAACAATATCGCTCCCCAGACGCCCAACCGTATAGAACGTATCCTTGTCGAGGTGGGACAGGTCGTGAGTCGTGGGCAGACACTTGCGATCCTTGACCAGGCAACACTCAAACAGCAGGAGCTGAGGATGAGGAACGTGGAAGCAGACTACCGCCGTATCGAGGAGCTCTATAAGATAGGAGGGATCTCCAAGACCCAATACGAGTCTCAGAAGATGAACTATGAAGTGGCTGAGACGGCTTACCGCAACCTCAAGGAGAATACGCTTCTCCGCAGCCCCATATCGGGTGTCGTCACGCAGCGTAACTATGACAGCGGCGATATGTACGGAGGGGTGACTCCACTCCTTGTGGTAGAGCAGATCGCTCCGCTCAAGCTCATCATCAACGCGAGCGAGAAGTACTTCGCCCGTGTACGTAAAGGGATGAGTGTCGATATCACACTTAGTGTCTTCCCCGACGAGCACTTCAGCGGACAGGTTGCACTCGTCCACCCGACGATAGACCCGGCGACACGCACCTTCAAGGTAGAGGTCCATCTCAAGAATCAGGATCGCCGCGTGCGCCCTGGTATGTATGCCACTGTCAATATGACTATCGGGACCGAAGAAGCCCTGCTTGTCCCCGATGTCTCTATCCTGACCTTGCCCGGCACCAACCATAAGTATGTCTATGTCGTGGAGGAAGGGAAGGCTGTACAACGTGTAGTTAAGATCGGACAGATCGTAGGCTCCGAGATCATCGTCACGCAAGGCCTGACCACTTCAGACAGAGTGGTGACGACTGGTCTCTCTTCGCTCCGTAATGGTGATGCCGTAACAGAATAACTTAGACACCATAGACCTATGAGTATATATAGTTCTGCCGTCCGTCGCCCCGTTACCACGTTGCTCGTCTTCGTGGCAATCGTGATCATCGGTATCTTTTCGATGACCAAGCTCTCTACGGACCTTTACCCGAATATCGAGATGAACTCGATAATGGTTATCACATCTTACAACGGTGCAGGTGCGGAAGATATAGAGAACACTGTCTCACGTCCCGTCGAGAACACCCTGAACACTGTATCCAATGTCAAGCACATTCGCTCCAACTCGGTAGATAACTTCTCTACCGTCTCCCTGGAATTTGAATCGGGGACAGATATGGATGTCGCCACGAATGACGTAAGAGATAAGCTCGATAGGGTGACGAGTGCGTTGCCGAAAGAGGCAAACAAGCCACTTATCTTCCGTTTCGGGATGGACGATATCCCCATCCTGATCCTCTCGGTACAGGCACAGGAGAGTGCTAAAGGGCTTAATAAGATCATAGATGATAACGTAACCAATCGCCTCGCTCGACTCAATGGTGTCGGCTCGGTGCAGGTCATGGGTGCTCCCATCCGCGAGGTCAATATCTACTGTCACCCCCAGAAGCTCGAAGCATATGGACTTACCGTCGAGGCAATCTCACAAGCCATACAGCTTTCCAATAGAAATATCCCCATCGGTACGATAGATGTGGGCAGTAAGACCTCGGCCATACGTCTCTCGGGAGAGATCCGCAATACCGACAATCTCGGTAACATCATCGTCGGGGGTTACCAAGGACGCAATATCTATCTGAGAGATGTGGCAGATGTACACGATGGCGACAAGGAACGTATGCAGGAGTCTTACTCCGAAGGTGCCGCCGGAGGGTTCATCATGATACGCAAACAGTCCGGTGCAAACAGCGTCTCCATCTGTGATGATATAAAGAAAGTGCTTCCGGAGATCGAGGCTTCGCTTCCTTCTGATGTGAAACTCGATATAGCAATGGACTCTTCCGAGTACATAAATAATACGATCAATAGTCTTTTCGAGACTATCTTGATCATCTTCTTTGTGGTCGTTGCCGTTGTCTTGTTCTTTCTCGGCCGATGGAGGGCTACGTTCATTATCGTGCTCACTATACCGATCTCACTCATCGCATCCTTCATTTATCTTATGGCATCCGGCAATACACTCAATGTAGTATCGCTTAGTGCTCTCTCCATAGCTATTGGTATGGTGGTAGATGACGCTATCGTGGTGCTTGAGAACATAACAACGCACATCGAGCGTGGTAGTTTCCCCAAGCAAGCATCCGTATATGCGACCAACGAGGTGGCTCTCTCCGTGATTGCCTCTACGCTGACGATGCTTGCCGTGTTCTTGCCTTTGACGATGATTGGCGGCTTTACCGGTATCATGTTCCGTCAGTTGGGTTGGGTCGTAAGTATCATGATGATTGTCTCTACCGTAGCTGCACTCACATTGACACCGATGCTCAGTTCGCAGTTTCTCAGACGCAACCCCCGGAATAGTCCTACGTACGATCGCATCTTTGCGCCGATCAAGGGTTTTCTTGATGCTCTCGACACTCTCTATGCCCGACTCCTCAACTGGTGCGTGCGCCATCGCAAGACGGTGATAGTATCTTCTGTAGTCCTCTTTGCTAGTTCACTTTTCCTTGTCCCCTTTATGAAGACCGAGTTTATGCCTGCAAGCGATCAGGGATATATCTCCGGGACGATTGAGCTGCCTCAGGGATACAGTAAGGCAAAGGCACTTGAGTTTGCCAATATGTTCTCTGCGTCCATCCGTGAGAAGTACGATGCCGACCTTAAGTCCTTCAGCTTTACGGTAGGTCAGGCTGACGAAGACAATATATATGGAGCCTTTCAGAGTAGTGGAAGCAACGTTGTCTCAATCAACGTATTACTAAGGCCTTTCGGTGAACGTCCCCGGACAACCAAAGAGTTGGCGCAAGCCATTCGCAACGAGCTTGCTCTCCATCCCGTCATCGAACGCAGTCAGATCAACGAGGGCGAAGGGTTCAACAGTGGCGGCTACCCGGTGCAGATAGAGCTATATGGCTATAGCTTCGATAAAACGACCCAAGTGGCGAACGAATTTGTGGAGCGCTTCCGTTCCAATCCTGTAGCGGGAGAGATTAACATCTCGCGAAAGCCCTCCGTAAGAGAGTACAATGTAGACTTCGATGACGAGAAGCTCGCTATGTATGGTCTCACAAAGACAACGGCAGCCACCACTCTGCGCAATGCCATTACGGGGGCTATCTCCTCATACTTCCGTGAGGATGGCAATGAGTACACCATCCGCGTGCGCTATGCTCCCGAGTATCGGGAGAGCCTCGAGGCGATAGAGAATATACTCATCACTGCCCCCACAGGTGCAACCATACGTCTTCGTGACCTCGGGGTCATAGAGGAGCGTGAGACACCTCCGACGATCGAACGTAAAGACCGTGAGCGATATCTCTCCATCGGTATGACGGTGGCTCCCGGTTATGCCATGAGTGACCTTGTCACCGAGAGCAGGAAGGTGATGGAGAGTATTGAGATCCCCGACGGCTTGTCGTGGAAGATGGCGGGAGAGTTTGAGAGCCAACAGGAGTCCTTCGGTGACCTCTTCGCACTTATGATACTGATCATACTGCTCGTCTTTATTGTCATGGCAGCCGAGTTCGAGTCCTTTGTCGATCCATTCGTTATCATGTTCTCCGTGCCATTCGCATTTACCGGAGTGATTATGGGATTGGTGTTTACCGGGACACCCATGGGGCTCATGGCACTTATCGGAGCGATCATGTTGATAGGTATAGTGGTTAAGAATGGGATCGTGCTCATTGACTACACGATACTCTGTCGTGAGCGAGGCATGGGCATTATCAGAAGCGTGGTGGCCGCTGGGAAGTCGCGTCTCCGTCCCGTACTTATGACTACCGCCACCACGGTACTCGGTATGTTGCCGCTGGCGTTTGGCACCGGCGAAGGGGCTGAGCTGTGGCGCTCCATGGGTATGACTGTGGCTACAGGTCTCACCGTCTCCACCCTTATTACCCTTGTATTAGTCCCAACAGTCTATGCAGTCTTTGCAGGAAGAGGAGTCAAACGTCGCCGTCGTCAGATGGTACGCCGTGCCAGACGCAAGCAGAAAGATCTTCTTCGCCAAGAGGCACTATAATATAATCCTACCAACGATGAAAGCAATCTTCATATCATTCAATCAGGCATACTACGACTTCATCCTCGAAATCCTCGATCGACTCAACATCAGAGGCTTCACTTCGTGGGAAGAGGTGCGGGGACGTGGCTCGCACAAGGGTGAACCCCACTATGGAAGTCACGCATGGCCCACACTCAACTCCGCCATGATAGTCTTCCTCCCGGCAGATCGTGCTACCGCACTCCTCGATGCTCTCCACTCTCTCGATGCGGAGACCGAAGAGCAAGGTCTGCGAGCTTTCGAATGGGATATCACGCGTACTGTCTGACGCTTTGGGACCTGTCGTCCCGTCGGCTACAGGTTATGATGACTCATGATACGCTGTCGTAGCTCCCTTGTACAGTGCTACGACATGAAAGGTCGCAAGGCGACACCATAACTTTAGGGGCTGTGTCAAGTAACTGACGCAGCCCCTTTTTGTGGTGCCATTATTCGTCTCCGAATGTGCGGATATGCAGGTGTGCTTTACCGAATGCTCTCAAGTTCATTACTATATATAATAATGTGTACTTCTATATTGATGTTTTAAGCGGTCACGGAAGTATGAGCGCAGCATTACCCATATCTGCAAGAAACTAAGTGAGAAAATATGTTTGCGATTATGAGATTTATTTATACCTTTGTCGTGAGAGCTGTGTTGTAGACAGCTCTCGGCAGGGTTAGCGATCAGACTCTTATGTAATCGGATAGCTATAACTGTCTGGTTTTTAGTATGTTTAATTAATGTCAACTATTAACTTTACTTTGATTGTATCAGAAGAGAAAGCGTGATTGAACCTCAGACGGAGCAAGGCGATTCGGTTTGCTTTGCCCCTTTTAGCAAGGAAAACTGCTACGAAAAGTGTTAAATTGGACGATTTACAGTTAAACTCAAAAATAAATACTATTACTAACTTTTAAATTTTTGTCACATGAAGAAGAATTTTTCTTTGAAATTCATGGCTATGGCTATGGCGGCTGCAGTTCTTGCGGCTCCGGGCTGTAAGGACTATGATGACGACATCAGTGGATTGAGGACTCAAGTGTCAGAGCTGAAGACTGCGCTCGCATCTCAGAAGACTGCTCTTGAAGCTTCTATCGCTGACGTTAAGACTACGGCTGAGGCTGCTAAGACTGCTGCTGCAGCTGCGCAAAAGCGTGCCGACGATGCTCACACAGCTCTTGCTGAAGCAGTAGCTGCATGGGGTCTTAAGGTTGATGCTATCAACACAAAGATCTCTGCTCTTGAAACTAAGCACGATGCTGATGTTAAGAAGCTTCAAGAAAACATCAATAAGGTGGAAACTGAAGCTAACGCTAAGATTGAGGCTGTAAAGGCTGATGTTAAGGCTAAGTATGATGAGCTTGCTGCGCAAATCAAGACTCTTGATGAAAAAGTTCAGGCTGAGCTTCTCGCTCTGAATGAAAAGGCAAAGAAGGCCGCTGAAGATATCGTTGTTCTCCAAGGTCGTGCCGACGCAATGGAAGCTAAGGCTGCAATGTTGGAAGAGGCTCTCAATAAACTTACTGAAAGAGTAACTGACCTCGAAAACACTCGCGCTACCAAGGAAGAGCTCGCACAGGCTAAGGCAGAACTTCAAAAGGAAATTGATGCTGTTATGGCTGCAGTTGAGAAGTTTGTTGGTAACCGTCTTACTTCTATCACCTTGATTCCTACGGCTCACACTAACGGTATAGCTGCTGCTGACCTCCTTGGTGTGGCTTATAAGGCTCAATCTCATGCTGTAAATCACCTTCCTTATACATTTGCAACTTTGGACGGTAATGAAGGCGTGCTCCTTCCAAGCCGTGGTGAGATGAAGTTCAGACTCAGCCCAAGATCTATCGCTGCTGATTCTTATGCTAATCCTTTCATCGAGTCATGGACTTCAATCAACCGTCTCAGAAATGTGTCTGATGAGTTTACCGGTAAGAATACACCTATCAAGCCTATCAGTCATAAGTATGAAAATGATATGCTTAAGGTGACTGTGGTGAAGACTATCGATGGTACCATTAACCAAAGTTCAGATTGGCTTGGTAACAATGCGTATGATCCTTTCTGTCAAACATACACAGACTCAGATAAAACTGAGCGATTCTATATGGCTTCTTTGGGTCTTGAGATCACAGAAAAGTATAGAACCGATGTGGAGAAGGCTGAAGGCTCTATTCCTGTAGTTACTTCTGAAGGCTTCCGCGTTTCTGAAATCTACAAGGCTCCTGTCATCAAGAGCCGTATCGCTAAGGATGCTGATTTTGGTTATGTGTACTATTCAAGCGGTGCTCTTGTTAACCAGGCTTCTAATGGTGCATCGCATCACAATAAGTGCTATAGCGAATATCGCCCATATGCATACGATGACACTCCAAGTGATAGACACTTTGTTGCGTTGCCCGGTGGTAGGATCAATATTGGTCTTCCTACTCACTTCTCTGACTCTACACTTCTTTACCAATCTAGGATCAATGAGTTCGTAGATAAGGATCTTGAGTGGAATGTTAAGTATGACTTGATGCAATTTGTTGATGCTGCTACTCGTGACAGCCACGCTACATTCGATTGGAGATCTCATGGTCTCGAATTCCGCTTTGCTGTTGCTACAGCTCCTTATCTTCAAGGTCCGGTAAACCAAACTAACCAACAAGAGTTTGCTACCATCGAGAATGGTACTATCTTGACAAACAAGGTTTATACCGTAGGTGGTCAAAGTGCTACTGCCGTAGGTCGTGAGCCGATCATCCGCGTACAGCTTGTCGATACTAAGAACAACAAGGTAGTTGACCAACGCTACATGAAGTTCAGATGGGTGCAGACTGCTAAGATCGAAAATATTGGTAAGTCTGTATTCGATCCATTGTATGTAAACTGCGTAGGTGATGTCCTTCGTATTGATACTAAGAGAATGAACGAAGAGATCTACAGACAGATCGAAAAGCTTGTTCCGGGTATCACTAAGGCAGTCTTTACTGACCGTTATAGAACAATGCACATTGTTTCTCTCAAGAAAGACAATACTTATATCTTGAAGCAAGGTGAAAAGCCGACAGATGCACCTATCGCTGCTGCGGATTATAGTACCATGACTTGGTCTACCGATGCTGAAACAGCTGGAAGTCATGCATACAAGAATCTTCGTCTCTTCTTCATTCCGGAAGACCAAGAAGATATCGATATTATCAATAACAACCCGGGTAATACTTCGTTCAATGTGGTTTGGACTCTCAACCCAGAAGTGGTACGTACCGTAAATGGTAAGTCTACATTCTTGCTTGAGTTCCTCTTCCTCGATCGTCTCAACGAAAGACACCTCCGTCATTTCATGGAAGTTGAAGTACGTGTGCCAGAGCAAGAGTTCAACTACGAAGAAACATATTGGACAAGTAGCAAGATGGGTCAAGAGTTCAGAATCAACCCGATTGTCTATGCTCCGGGTAACAATGGTGCTCCTCGTAAGTCTGAACAAGCTGACTATGACAATGAAGCTGTAATCGTACACGGTCCTGAAGGTACTATGTTTATCGGTGATAGCCACATTCAGGCTGACCTTGTAAACGGATTCCTCTATCAGGGTGCTAAGCCGGATAACCTCGGTGAATTCATCCAATACATCCGTCGTTGTGCAAGAGTAGCATTCGAGTTCGACCAAGATAGATTCGGTGAGTTCGAACATCTCAAGGACTTCAAGGTGGGTGCTGATGGTACTACTCTTTGGTATAAGACAGTAGGTGCTCCTAATAATAAGGACTTTATCCAAACAGATAAGAACTATGCAGCTTCTATCTTGAACTTCCTCTCAGTGACTGCTGCTACCAATGTGGATGCCGAAACTACACGTCCTTGGGATATCTACAATGAAGATATCATCAATAACAATCCTAATGGTGCTAGAGATGAAGCTCGTGCTATCTTCCGTCTCCACGAAGATGCTGCAAGCGTACAGACAGGTGTTGCTCACCTCGGTACTGATGCTGCTATCATGCTTGTCGGTAAGGTAGTTCCTGTTAAGATCATGGTAGAGTACAACCAGTGGAACAAGGTTGCTGTTAAGAAGTACGATGTATTCATCATCGAACCTCTCACAGTGAAGCCGGCAGACCTTGGTAACCTTGTCGATGCTAAGATTGGTGGTGCGTTCACAGGTAACCTCCTTGAAAAGTATACTTACACTGACTGGAACTTCAGAAAGGTTGCTAATACTTCTGGTGAGCCTAAGCTCCTCTACAAGTATTATGCAGTGAAGAATGTTACTTTCGATGTCGAAAATGCTAAGACTAACATCAAGACAGTGAACGGTAACAACATCGTAACTGAAGGTTACACTCAAGGTAGCTTGCCATACGGACGTATCCTCGAACAGGTTGCTAACGTAAATACTTCTGCTACTCCATACTGGACATACACAGTGGTAAATACTAACCCGACTCACCTCCGTTACGCTAACGAGCACGGTACGCCTGTAAACGTTGACTACAAGATCTTCATCGACGTAGTAAGCACTTACAAGTGGGGTAAGGTTATGAGCAACCAGACTGTCATCGTTAAGGCAGCTGAAGGTACTAACCCTTAAGCAATCTTTGCTACTAATCTAACGATTAAGTAACAATACCTATAAGAGAGAAAGGTGTCCCGCCCTATGGGGCACCTTTCTTATTTTCCACTCAAAAATTAGTTTTGAACGTATGAAAAGATTTTTTGTAACAGCTGCAGCTCTTCTTGTTTCTGTCGGTGCTTTTGCGCAGACAAAGGAAGAAATCAAGCTCGAAGCTGATAAGATTCGTCAAGAGATCAAGCAGAACTACTCTAACTTCTCTATCGGTCTCTACGGAGGTCTCCCATTCTACCAAGGTGCAGATATGGCGACCATCGCTCATGACAAGACTAACTTCGGTTATCTTGGCGGTATCCAGCTCGGATATCACTTCAATCCATTCTTCGGCATCAGCCTCACCGGTCAGTATGGCAAGGGCAATGTGGGTGTAAAGAAGGATGAGCTCGGCTTCCGTCTACTTCCCACCGGTGTTGTAGATCAGTCTCTTATGAATCCTCAGGGTGTGGCTTTCAGTGACCTTAACGGTTCGATCGCTCACATGGCTGCCGGTCTTCACTTGGATTTCAACATTGCTCCTATCTTCAATAGCTCTGCAAACCGTAAGTTTGCCGTAATCCTTAGCCCGGGTGTTTACCTTCAGAAGTTCTCTCCCGAAGTAAAGCAAATCTCTACGGGTAATAAGTTTGTGACTGCCGATCTCGGTGGTGACCTCACTCTTGGTGCAGGTGGTAACCTTGATATCCGTTATCGCGCTTCTAAGACTGTGGATGTGATGCTCAAGGGTGGTGCAGCATGGATCACCAACAACCCGCTTCACGATGGTATCGACAATAAGGATACTAACTTGAAGTATGCGGTAGTAGGGCAGGTTGCTCTCGGCGTGATCTTCAAGCTTGGCAACACAGACAAGATCGACAACGTGCTCTACGCTCCTACAGGTCGTACCATCAATAAGATGGCTGCCGAACGTGTAGCAGCTCGTCTCGAAGCAGAACGCATCGCAAAGGAAAAGGCTGAAGCTGAGCGTCTCGCTCGTGAGAAAGCTGAAGCTGAACGTCTCGCTCGCGAAAAGGCAGCTGCTGAAGAAGAAGCTCGTCGTCTTGCTGAACTCGAAGCTCAGAAGAACCAACGCATCGAAGTAAACCTCCCAAGCATCCACTTCGTACGTGGTAGCGCAGTAGTCAATACTCGCAAGTATGCCAAGGAACTTGCTGAAATCCTCAAGTTCGTCAATGACAACCCAACAGTTACTTTTGAGATCGTAGGTTTCTGCGACCACACAGGTACCGAAGCTCTTAACGATAAGCTCTCTATGAAGCGTGCCGAAAACGTTAAGAAGTATCTCGTAGGTAAGGGTGTGGATGCTGCTCGCCTCAATACGTCAGGACAAGGTATCGACCGTGCCCTTTCTGGTCAGGCAGCTCTCTCTATCAAAGCTCGTCGTGTAGAAGTGAAGTAATAGTTCACATTCTTAATAGGTGAGAGAGCCGGGGTGTTTGCCTCGGCTCTCTCTATTTTTCTCTCGGGAATACTCTTTTACGTCTTTCATCTCTTCGCATCTCGATCTTCCGTTCTCTAAGGAGTGTCGGCATAGATTCCCTGCAAGAGTGAAGAGCATTAACCATCCTCCTCGGGATGTGTGCCGGAGTTTTCGTCATTCATATTGTATGACCTTATGGTGCACTTAGGGAGGCGTCTCCTGTTTGAGGTATTTCCTCCCTCAAGAGGGGCAATCCGTATGAGGAGTTCCGTGCACTGTGTGAGATTGTGTTTGCCGTAAGCGTTGTAAGTCCTGTGGTATCTCTTGGATTTCTCTGAGTAGTCTACCGAGTTGCCTCTCTGATTTTCGGTGCGGTAACGAACACTTTTGGACCAAGAGGGTGCGAGATGTCCTCCGGTGTATCTGTACATTACTTTGCGGATGAAGTTGCATCTCTCAGCTCTGGCATCCGCTAAATATGGATTGTCTTTATGGAAAGCCGTGCCGGGTGGATTGAACCTCACGACTTTGGGAATGGATGGTGATGCGTGTGGTTTATGGTGGGCTGTGCGGGGAGGATTGCCTCTTTTGGCTTTGGTGATGGGTGGCTGTGTTTTGTATTTCCATTTGTCAATAATGCAGGTAGCCGTAGGAACTGTTCTTCGATGCGGGTATAAACTTTCGGACATAGGGCTGTGGTGTGATTATCAGGGGCTGAAGGCTAATTTTCCGCTCCGGAAAAGTAATAGTCTGCCCCTGATTAGTACTTTTCAGCAATGGAAAGCAACTTCAGATACCGTAAGAATCAACTTCATGTACGGTAAAGAGTATCTTCATGTGCGGTAAGGGAAAGTCCTATGTGCGGTAAAGTATAGCTTCGTGTACTGTAGGGGTTGGTTTCCGGTGCTGTTAAGGGAGGTCCGAGGTGCGATAAGTAGCAGTTTCCGTAATGCTCTTTGTGGGGTTTTCGTTCTTGCCCTGATCGTCTCCCTGTGGGATAATGTCGTAGGGCTGAAGTCGTTTTTTTGTCTTACATTTGTACTAAACGAAAGAATGACCTATGAAGATAGCTATCATTGGCACAGGATATGTGGGGCTTGTCTCCGGCACTTGCTTTGCGGAGATGGGGCTCCAAGTCTATTGTGTAGATATAGATGCGCAGAAGATCGAGGGACTGAATCAAGGTATCATCCCGATATATGAACCGGGGCTTAGGGAACTTCTGATAAAGAATACGACTGCCGAAAGACTCCATTTCACTACTTCCCTTGCGGATTCCATAGCAGCCGGAGTAGAAGTCATATTCATTGCGGTGGGGACACCGCCACGCGAGGATGGCTCTGCCGACCTCTCTGCCGTATTCAACGTAGCACGAGAGGTGGGGCGTCTGATAGATCGCTATACTCTTGTGGTGACGAAGAGCACCGTGCCTGCGGGTACGACCCTCGAGGTGAAGCGCATCATAGGTGAGGAGATCGCCGGGAGAGGGACCACGGTGGAGTACGATGTGGCATCCAACCCCGAGTTCCTCAAGGAGGGTGCCGCGATCAAGGACTTCATGAGCCCCGATCGTGTGGTCGTAGGGACAGACTCCCCCCGTGCGCATGAAATAATGACGAAGCTCTATCGTCCCTTCACGCTCAATAACTTCAGGGTGATCTTCATGGATATCCTCTCGGCAGAGCTTACCAAGTATGCCTCCAATGCGATGCTGGCGACACGCATCAGCTTCATGAATGAGATGGCAAACCTCTGCGAACGCCTCGGTGCAGACATCGAAGCGGTGCGCAACGGTATGGGGGCGGATAAGAGGATCGGGAGCTCGTTCCTCTATGCCGGCTGTGGCTATGGCGGCTCCTGCTTCCCCAAGGATGTGAAAGCCCTCTCCCGTACTGCTGAGGAGTCGGGTATGGAGTTGCGTATCATACGTGAGGTGGATGCCATAAACGAGACACAGAAGAAGCAGCCCGTGGCAAAACTCACAGGCAAGCTGGGAGAGGACCTTACCGGAAAGGTAGTGGCAGTGTGGGGCTTGGCATTCAAGCCGGAGACGGACGATATGCGAGAAGCTCCCTCCCTTGTGACGATAAATGCCCTTGTGGAGCACGGCGCAACCGTGCGGGCGTTCGACCCGGTGGCGATAGAGATCGCCAAGGGGATACTGCCTGCCGAAGTGTACTACGCCACAAACATATATGATGCTGCCACGGGGGCCGATGCAGTAATACTCCTGACGGAATGGAAACAGTTCAGAATGCCCTCGTGGGACCGTATCCGTGAGCTGATGAGAGGCAACCTTATCATAGACGGACGCAATATCTACCAGCCGTCTGAACTTGAAGACCTCGGCTTCGTCTATGTGGGGATGGGACGAAGAGCAAATAATACCGACTAATCACATCATAACTTTAAGAAGGAAATGGACACACCTATCATTCGCAGTTTGCTTGATACGGACTTATATAAGTTCACGACCGGATATGCTTACTCCAAACTCTTTCCGAGAGCCTACGGCGAGTTTCGCTTTGTGGACAGAGACAATAGAGAGTACCCTGAGGGGTTTGTGGAGCTTGTCCGTAGAGAGATAGACCGAATGTCCGAGATTGCTCTGACGGACGAAGAGGAGGAGTTCTTGCTCAGAGAGCTACCTTACCTCCCCCCGACCTATATCGACTTCTTGAAAGGGTACAGGTTCAGACCGTCGGAAGTGATAGTGGAGATGGTGGAGGGTAAGCTGAGCATAGTGGCTACCGGTCTCTTGTACCGCATCACCCTGTGGGAGACGCCTATCCTTGCCCTTGTGTCTGAGCTTTATTTCAGAGCGATGGGGCAGACTCCCGATATGGACTACCTGCGCAGTACGACCATAGCGAAGGCAAAGGAGATGAAAGCTCACGGACTCCGAGTATCGCTCTTCGGGATGCGCCGCAGGTTCAGCGGGGAAGTGGAGGACATCGTGACGGGACTCCTCAAAGAGTATGGCGGCGACAGTCTCTATGGCACCAGCAATATGTACTATGCGATGAAGCACGGGATACGGGTCACAGGTACACATCCGCACGAGTGGGTGCAATTCCATGGCGCCATATATGGTTACAAGATGGCAAACTATATGTCGATGGAGCACTGGATAGATGTGTACGATGGCGACCTCGGTACGGTACTCACCGATACCTACACTACGGATGTCTTCATGCGTAACTTCAGCAAGAAGCATGCTTCGCTATTCACATCCCTACGTCACGATAGCGGCGATCCATTCGTCTTTACCGACAAGGTACTTCGTCGCTACAACGAGCTCCGGATAGACCCTACACTGAAATACCTTGTCTTCTCGGACAGTCTCAATGTCCCCAAAGCAATCGAGATAAAGGAGTATTGTGATGGAAAGATAGGCTCTACGTTCGGCATAGGTACAAACCTCACCAACGATGTGGGGAATGGCGTGAAGCCCCTCAATATCGTGATGAAGCTCTTCAAGTGTCGCATCTCAAAGACCCAACCATGGTTCGAGTGCGTCAAGCTCTCCGATGTCGAAGGGAAACATACCGGAGATAGCACAGAGATAAAACTGGCGAAAGAAACCCTGAATATATCCTACTAATAATCATACTAAAGTACTATGAAAGAAGAATTGAAACCCAAGGGCGATTTGCCTGAAAATGCGTTTCGCCCCCTCAAGCCGGGCGAGTCGTACACACCGATAGTCCCCGATGCAGTGCGTCCTAAAGAGATCACGGCATGGTCGGTGGTCTGGGGCGTGCTGATGGCAGTGATCTTCAGTGCTGCAGCTGCTTACCTGGGGCTTAAGGTGGGGCAGGTTTTTGAAGCCGCCATCCCTATCGCTATCATCGCAGTAGGCCTCTCAAGTGCTACGAAGCGTAAGAATGCCCTTCTTGAAAACGTAATGATACAGTCTATCGGGGCTTCGAGCGGTGTTATCGTAGCCGGTGCAATATTTACCCTCCCGGCGATATATATCCTCCAAGCAAAGTATCCGGAGATTTCGGTAAGTTTCTTTCAGGTCTTTATGAGTTCGCTGCTCGGAGGTATATTGGGTATCTTGCTGCTTATACCTTTCCGTAAGTACTTTGTGAAGGAAAAGCATGGGGAGTTCCCATTCCCCGAAGCAACGGCAACGACACAGGTGCTCATCTCGGGCGAAAAGGGCGGCAACCAGGCTAAGCCCCTTGTCGTGGCAGGTCTGATAGGAGGGCTCTACGACTTCGCTGTCTCTACTTTCAGGTGGTGGCACGAGACTTTCACGAGTCGTGTACTGCCGATGGGCGAAGCGATAGCAGACAAGGCAAAGTTGGTATTCAAGCTCAATACGGGAGCGGCAGTCCTCGGTCTGGGGTATATCATCGGTCTGAAGTATGCCGCCATCATCTGTGCTGGATCATTCCTCGTGTGGTGGTTGATAGTACCGGGGATGTCCCTCTTCTTCAACGATGTGGTACTCACATTCGGCGATCCCAACATCACCACTCCCGTAGGGGCAATGAGTGCCGAAGAGATCTTCCGCACTTACGCCCGCGATATCGGTATCGGAGGTATTGCCACGGCAGGTATCATAGGTATCATACGTAGTCGCAGCATCATCGTATCTGCACTCAGTCTCGCCGGAAAGGAGCTGAAGGGAAAAGCAGATGCCGGTACGGCAATGAAGGATCCTCGTACGCAACGAGACCTGCCCATGAAGGTCATTGCTTGGGGTACGATCCTTGCTCTGATCGTGACCGGGATATTCTTCTATACCGGGGTGGTGCACAATCTTCTCTTTGCTGTGATAGGTCTTATCCTTGTTGCCCTCATCGCTTTCCTATTCACTACCGTCGCAGCTAACGCTATCGCCATCGTCGGATCTAACCCCGTATCGGGGATGACCCTTATGACGCTGATCATCTCTTCTATCATTCTTGTGGCTGTGGGTATGAAGGGCTCGGCAGGGATGGTATCCGCCCTCATCATCGGTGGTGTCGTGTGTACTGCTCTATCTATGGCGGGTGGCTTCATTACAGACCTCAAGGTGGGTTATTGGCTGGGGTCGACTCCTCTCGTGCAGCAAAGATGGAAGTTCCTCGGCACTCTTGTCTCGGCAGCAACGGTAGGTGGTGTCATCATGATCCTCAACAAGTCGTACGGATTTACGGACGGTACGCTTGCCGCCCCGCAGGCCAATGCGATGGCTGCCCTGATAGAGCCCCTCATGTCCGGGACTTCGGCTAAGTGGGCACTCTATGGTATAGGTGCAATCCTCGCTATTGTCCTTACGATGTGTAAGGTGCCGGCACTTGCTTTTGCCCTTGGGATGTTTATCCCTCTCGAACTGAATACTCCGCTTCTCGTGGGAGGGTTCGTGAGTTGGTACGTAAGTACACGCAGCAAAGATGAGGCTCTCAATAAGGCTCGTCAGGAAAAAGGGACGCTCCTGGCTTCAGGATTTATCGCCGGAGGTGCACTCATGGGCGTCGTGAGTGCGACACTCAAGTACCTCGAGGTCCAACCGTCGTCGGGAACTTGGCTGGAAAGTCCGGCGTCTCATTGGGTCACAGTGCTTGTCTATCTCGCCATTGTGGCATATCTTGCATACTCATCCAAACGAACAGATAAAGCTAAATCTTGATAGATGAACAAGCAAACATTCAAGGAAGAAATAGAAAAAGCCCTCAGGGCTGTCATTACAGAAAATGACAGTCCCGAGGGTCTGTATGCTCCGATACGCTACGGCCTTGCCATGGGAGGTAAGCGCCTGCGACCGTCATTGCTTCTCATGACTTACAAGATGCTGTCTCCTGAGGGTTTGCTCTCGGCAGCGTTGCCGGCCGCAGCGGCAGTGGAGGTCTTCCATAACTTTACGCTCCTGCATGATGACCTGATGGACGATGCCCCGCTAAGGCGAGGCGAGCCGACCGTCTACCGCAAGTGGGATGCCAACACAGCTATATTGTCGGGCGATGCAATGCTGATCACCGCTTATCGTGCACTGGAGGGTCTCTCTGCAGATCTGCTCAAGCCGGTGCTGTCGGAGTTCAACGAGATGGCTCTTGGCGTATGCGAGGGTCAACAGTACGATATGGAGTTTGAGGATCGCACTGATGTCTCGCTCGATGAGTATATGGAAATGATCCACTTCAAGACATCATGCCTCATTGCATCATCAATGAAGATAGGAGCTATCATCGCACGAGTCCCGAGCGATGTGTGCGATAAGATATATAATGTGGGGGACAGTCTCGGTCTGGCATTCCAACTGATGGATGACTACCTGGATATATGGGGAACGGAAGACTTCGGCAAACGCAAGGGCGGAGATATTATAGAGGATAAAAAGACCTGGTTGCTCATCAAGGCTTTCGAGGTAGCTGCCGAGCGTCAAGATGCTCGTCTGCTGGATGTTCTCAGCTTGAAAGATGAGGACGAAAAGGTGGCGCAGGTGACCGCTTTGTATGAAGAGTATGGCCTCGATAGCCAGCTTCTATCTCTCGTAGAGCGTTATACCTCAATGGCTCTTACTCTCTTGGGACAGATCAATGTGCCGGAGGAGAGCAAAGAGGGTATAGCATATATAATACGTAAGCTGTCTGATCGTAGCCAATGATAGCACTTCTTGAAGGGAATTGCCTGATAGATACTCATGCACATATCTTCACCGAAGATTTTGATGAGGATAGGGATGAGATGATCGAGCGATGCCGAGTGGCCGGAGTAGGGCGTATCCTCTTGCCTAATCTTGATGATAACTCTATCTCAACAGTAATAGAGACTGCAGATAGGTATCCTGATCTTTGTCTGCCGATGCTTGGTTTGCATCCCTCCTATGTGGATGGAGACTATGTGACGAAGCTATCCGTAATCCGTGCTGCACTGGAAGTGTACCACGACAGATGTGTAGGAATAGGGGAGATAGGTCTCGATTATTATTGGTCGTTGGAGTATAAGGCGGAAATGAACAGTGCTCTACGGACTCAACTTGAATGGGCTGTCGAGTACAATCTACCCGTATCTCTGCATGCCAGAGATGCTACACTGGACACAGTTCGCGCTGTGGAAGATGTAGACCCGCAACGGCTCAAGGGAGTCTTTCATAGCTTCACGGGAAACCTGCAAGAGCTAGAAGCAATCCTTCGTCTCCAAGGCTTCTATGTCGGGATTAACGGAGTGATTACGTTTAAGAACAACGCTTTGAAGAGTTTTATCGCAGAGCATCTTCCGCTTGATAGGATCCTTATAGAGACGGATGCTCCTTATCTTGCTCCAGTGCCCTACCGCGGTAAGCGAAATGAGCCTGCGCATCTTACCTATATTCAAGATTGCTTATGCAATATATATGGAGTGACGGAAGAGTATTTGCGGGAGAGGCTTTTTGCCAATAGTGTTAAGTTGTTTAACTTTACAAGTGTGTAATAGCTATTGAACGATAGTAGCTAAAACCCCCATTAGAAAGTTTTATGCTCGCTAACGGCAAAAAAGGGTCGAGATATGCACGAAATGAGAAGAAAAAAACATAGATTTGTAGGAAATTAGAGTCCAACTGTGCTGTAGCGAGTCTATAACCCTCACTTTAGCAATAGGTAAAGGATGGATATGGGTGACATAATCCAAGGAGAGATGCTCGAGTGGCTGAAGAGGCACGCCTGGAAAGCGTGTATACGCCAAAAGCGTATCGCGGGTTCGAATCCCGCTCTCTCCGCAATCCGTGCACTGTGAAACAGGTACGATGAGAACGAAACCGAAAAAGAGAATAATAAATAAGAAAGTACTAATCATTAATCTTTAACAAAAACGTACAATGAAAAGATTTTTAGCAAGTCTCGCGTTGATGGGCCTTATTTCTGTAGGCTTCACTAATGTCGTAATCGCTCAAGAGGAAGCAGCTACCGAACCTGTCCAGACAGAAGAAGTAGCTACTGTCGTAGAAGATGCGGCAGCTGTCGTAGAAGAAGTGGCAGTGACTGAGGGTGGCTTCCACCAAGCTCTTAAGACTAAGTTCATAGAGGGTGGGCCGGAGTTTATGGCAACTGTTGCCATCGCTCTTATTCTTGGTTTGGCATTCGCTCTTGAGAGAATTATCTACCTTAACCTTGCAGATACCAACAATGAAAAGTTCTTGAAGGAAATTGAAGGTTGTCTTGACAGAGGTGATGTAGAAGGTGCAAAGGCGGTTGCTCGTGATACTCGCGGTCCGGTCGCTTCTATCGCATATCAGGCACTGCTTCGTATCGACCAGGGTCTTGATGTCGTTGAGCGCTCTATCGTTTCTTACGGTGGTGTACAGGCAGGTCTTCTTGAAAAGAACCTTTCTTGGATCACACTCTTTATTGCTATGGCTCCGTCTCTTGGGTTCTTGGGAACCGTTGTGGGTATGGTTCAGGCATTCGACGCTATCGAAAAGGCAGGAGACATCAGTCCAACCGTTGTTGCTGGTGGTATGAAGGTCGCTCTTATTACTACTATCGGTGGTCTTGTGGTTGCTCTTATCCTTCAGGTATTCTACAACTATCTTCTCAGCAAGTATGAAGGTATTCTCAACCGTATGGAGGATGCTTCAATCTCTCTTGTTGATTTCATCGTTAAGTACAACGTAAAATACAAAAAACTATAATCACAATGGCAGTAAGTAAAATCCGCAAGTTTTCAAGCTGGACACTACTGATCATTGCTATCATCTCAGTGGTTGTATTCGCTCTATTCTTCTTCGGAGGAGTAGACGATCCAGCAGCCGCTAAGCCCGAGCCCACACATACATCTACATTATTGTATTGGACGTATGCTGTGTGTGCATTGGCAGTCTTAGCCTTATTACTATTTTCAGTTTTATCATTTATGGGCTTGCTCAAGACCAACCCCAAGGGTGCATTCCTTACACTTGGTATTTTGGTTGCGTTTGTAGCATTGCTCCTCGTTACTTATTCTATCGGAAGCACAGAGCGCCTTCCTTTAGGCCCTGACTTTGTTAAATACAATCAGGATGGATGGCTCAAGAGTTCAGATATGTGGCTCTACTCTATCTATGCACTTTTGGGACTTACATTCTTGGCAGTCGTTTGGGGATCTATCAAGTCAATGATTTCGAAGAAGTAAGATTTGTGTAACAGTTAAAAGCTAAACAGTATGGCTAAAAGGAAAGTACCAAGTATTAATGGCTCGTCTTCTGCCGACATTGCTTTCATGTTGCTGATCTTCTTCCTCGTGACGTCATCAATGGGTTCGGATAAAGGGCTTCCAAGGCAATTGCCTCCGGCGGTTCCACCCGATCAAAACATTTCGATAGACATCAACAAGCGAAATATGCTTCGTGTGCTTGTCAATACCTACGGTCAGGTTTCTTGTAATGGAGTACCTGTCACCTTACCTGAACTTAAAGCGAAGGTGAAGGAATTTGTCCTCAATGAGAATGATAATCCTGAAATGCCGGAAAAAGAAGCAGTAGATATCCCGCTTCTCGGTAGTATGGTTGTGACGAAATACCACGTTGTCTCACTCACCAACGCAGTGGATACGAAGTATGCAGACTATATCGCTGTTCAGAATGAAATAGCGAGAGCGTACAGAGAATTGCGTGATGACTTTGCGATGAGAAAGTGGGGTAAAAAGATGGCTGATCTCACTCCTGAACAGCAGGAGGCAATGATAGCCCTCTATCCTCAAAAGATCTCGGAAGCTAACCCTAAAGAATACGGAAAGAAACAATGAGCAAGTTTACGAAAGGCGGAAGCCGAGAAATGCCCGAGCTGAATACATCATCTCTTCCTGACCTGGTGTTCGCGTTCCTTTTCTTCATCATGATGGTAACGTCGATGAGGGAGGTGACGCAGATGGTTCACATAACCTTGCCTACTGCGACAGAGCTAACCACTCTGGAGAAGAAGTCTCTTGCTACGTATATCTATATGGGTAAGCCGCAGGAGATGTATCAGGCAAAGTATGGTACAGAGACACAGATTCAGCTGAACGACAAGTTTGCAAGTACGAGAGATATCTTCGACTTCATTGCTCAGGAGAAAGCTTCAAAGAAAGAAGCAGAAGCTGCGTATATGACTACAGTGCTCAAGATTGATCACGCTGCGAAGATGGGTCTCGTGAACGAAGTGAAGCAGAAGCTGAGAGAAGCGGATGCTCTCAAGATTATATACTCTGCTAATCAAGCAGCTGAGAAGTAATCTTTATTTGGTAGCATTTAAGACAACCGAATGATCCTTTCTTCCTAATATTTAGGTGTTGAGAGGAGACATATACGAAGCGGGTGTATCGAGGTAATTCTCGGTACACCCGCTTTCTTTGAGTTTAGCTTTCATCTGTCTTTTCTCACGTTATATGGAGTGTGAAAAGATCTTTGTCGGTGGTCATAGATGTATTTCTTGCTATTATTCTCGTCTCTTCTGCACGTCTCATTATAAGTGTCTTGCTACATGAATTGTTGAGGAGGTGACCTTCCAGATAAAGATGCGGTAAAGCCCAAAGGGATTACCGGTAAAGTGCTTGGGGTTTACCGGTAATCCCTTTGGGCTTTACCGCATCTTTTTTTGAGTAGATATGAAAGAGATCGTTGCCAATAGCCCCTAATGACCCAATGAGTGTTCTATAAATTTACTCTCGAAGGAGTATCAAAATGCTTGTCAATCCCCAAGCGATAGTTATTAGGATATGATTGTGCTCATACTTAATGTGGCAAAATGCTGTTGGCGGCATATAGACGGTAGTTATTTTTTTTGTGATTGAGTGTATTGCGATTATCGCAAAAGATTAGTGGAGTAATGCGCGAGACAGTTGTTTGAAAGCGGTAGCGTTGTCTCACCCATGAGCAAAGGATTGTTTCGCTCACACAAATGGCAACTGTTTGGGAGTGGTTGTGTATTCGGGTTTCTGGATCAGCAGAGATTGATAGCTTAGAAAAGAATGGACTCAAAGTGTTATACAATTTGTGCCCTCATGGTATGATAGTCTGGGGATAGCAATGTAACGACGCCTGGCGAAAGTCACACTGTTCGTGCCTTACTAGTATGATTTGGTGCTTAATTGCTTAGGAGAAGGAGCTAAAGGTGGAAGGTGTGCCTCATCCTTTCCGGGAAGGATAGGTCTCAACTTACATAGTATATAGGTCTTGGGTAGATCGCGAACTTCATCGCATCTGGGAGAGTTGTGGATTGTATTGTGAAGAGGATATTCAAGCTTGGTTGCACATCTCTGTTTATACTTGAATGGATGAAATGATTTCCATGCAACACCATCACCGCAGATGGTGAAACCTAAGCCGTTTATATCACCTGCGCCGTATCAATCGAGATGTACATCGCGATACCCCCCTCAGGGTGTTTCCCATCTTTTACCTTCTGCACCTATGATCCCCCAGCAACTCCACTTGAAGGAGTAAGTCATTCTTGTTATTTAACTTGAGAGATCCGATGCCATGAGGGGAATTGTTGTTTATCGGGGGTGATATTGTATCTTTGTGGAAATGACAACAATCACTATGAAGAAGCTAATGTATATCCTCTTGGGGGTACTATTGAGTGCTCCCGGTGCCGTTGCGCAATCAACAGCTCTAAAGACTCCGACCGTACGAGACATTACGGAAGGACAGTTTTCTCCTAAAAGAGCCGGGAGTTCTTTCCGTTCCACTGCAGATGGGAGGCACTACACCCTCCTGGCTTCCGACCGTTCTGCCATCGTACGTTACGCATATGAGACAGGGCAAGCGGTAGATACTCTTTTCGATGCCCATACGGTTCGTGGAGTAGACTTCGATGACATCGACGACTATATTATCAGCGATGATGGTCACCATATAGTGCTTCTGAGAGAGACTCGGATTATCTATCGTCGCAGTCGCAGCTATACGGCATATCATTACGATGTGCGTCGCAATATGGTTAAGCCTCTTGCGACCACGAAAGGGCAAATTCGTATCCCAACCCTTTCGCCAAACGGTCGAATGTGTGCCTATGTCATCGACAATGATATATACATCAAGAAGTTTGACTACGATACAGAGGTACGAGTGACAACTGACGGAAAGATCAATGCCATCCTTAACGGCGTTACGGACTGGGTGTACGAGGAAGAGTTGTATTCGATTGCTTTGATGGAGTGGAGTAGAGATAGTGGCTATCTTGCTTTCGTTCGTTCGGATGAGAGTAGGGTGAAGACTTTCGATATGACCATATTCGGAGCAGGCAACTATCCGATGAACTATGTCTATAAGTACCCAAAGGCAGGAGAGAAGAATTCGGAAATCTCTCTTAAGCTGTACAATGTGGACAACCGTGATACCAAGACCATCACGCTGCCGGAGCGGGAGGAGTACTACGTCCCTCGTCTTGAATTCAGGGACGATGCGCTATATGTCTTCACCCTCAACCGGCACCAGAGTATCTTCAAACTCTATACGGTGAACCCCAAGAGCTTTGTCTCCAAGGTCTGGATGCAGGACAAGGACGAAAAGTATATCGATACCGAGTGGGTGCGTCAGCTGACTTTCGATGCTCAGGGGGCACTCTATGTACACGAAGGAGACGGCACAGCCCAGGTCTATCGCTATGGTCGCAACGGCACTTCCGTGGGAGCTCTCACCAAGGGATCGCACGATGTGACGGAATTGTACGGTGTGACCTCCGCCGGGGAGCTAATCTACGCAATGGCTTATCCGACACCGGCAGACAGAGTGGTGGTGGCATTGGACAAGAAAGGCAAGCGACGGTTCCTTTCTCCCGAGAGCGGTACGAGCAGTGCAGTCTTCAGCAAAGATATGAGTTACTATCTCCTTTCGTACTCATCCGCAACCGAGGTGCCGCGGTATGAGGTGCGCCGTACCCGAGACGGCAAAGTGGTGAAGCTCCTTGAGGACAATGCTGCTCTGCGTGACCGGATGAAAGAGTATCGTCTCCCCAAGAAAGAGTTTACCACAATCACTATCGACGGTGGCATAGAGCTGTATGCGTGGATCATGAAGCCTACCAACTTCGACCCGACCAAGCGATATCCGGTGATGATGACCCAGTACAGTGGACCGGGCTCTCAGGAAGTGCGCAATCGTTTTGAGGTGGATTGGGATGTCGTTCTTGCCGAAGAAGGTTTTGTAGTAGTGTGCGTCGATGGACGAGGTACCGGGGCACGTGGTCGAGACTTCAAGAAGTGTACTTATCTCAATCTCGGTATCTATGAGAGTGACGACCAGATCGCGACGGCAAAGGCACTGGCAAAGTTGCCTTATGTCGATGGTAATCGCATCGGTATCTTCGGTTGGAGTTTCGGAGGTTACAATGTGCTTATGTCCATGTGTAGGGGCAATGGCACGTTCAGAGCCGGTGTTGCTGTCGCTCCTCCTACGGACTGGCGGTTGTACGATACGATCTACACGGAGAGATTTATGCGAACGCCGCAGGAAAATCCCGAAGGTTATCGTCGCACTTCCGTGATGACTTATGCCGATGGTCTGCAAGGGAAGCTCCTCATTGTACAAGGTTCATCGGACGACAACGTTCATATGCAGAACGTGATGCACCTTACCGAAGCATTCATTGCGGCAGACAAAGACTATGATATGATGGTCTATACCGACAAAGACCATTTCATCAGCGGAGGGAATACGAGAAATCATCTCTATCGTAAGATCATCAACTACTTCAAAGCTAACCTATGATTGCGGGAAATGGGGTCAAAGCCAAGCGGCCTATGCGTAAGCCCGACTGGCTCAAGATAAGCATCCGAAGCACAGATAGCTATTCGCATACCTCCGAGACCCTTACCTCCGGGGGACTTCATACGATATGTGCGAGCGGACGTTGCCCGAATATGCACGAATGTTGGAGTCGTGGGACTGCCACATTTATGATCTGTGGCAACGATTGTACGAGAGCTTGTCGCTTCTGTGCCACCAACTTCTGTAAGACACCCGCACCTGTCGATCCGCTTGAGCCGAAACGCCTTGCGGCAAGTGTGGCACAGATGAAGCTAAGGTACGCAGTCATCACTTCGGTAGATCGGGACGATATGCCGGACTATGGGGCATCGCACTGGGCGGAGTGCGTACGTGAAGTGAAGAAGAGGTGCCCGGAGACGGTGGTAGAAGTGCTTATCCCCGACTTCAATGGCGATCTCGACTGTCTTCGCACCGTGCTCGATGCTGCTCCGGATGTGGTAGGGCACAACCTCGAGACGGTACGCAGGCTCACGCCGACCGTACGACACCGTGCCACATATGATACAAGCCTCAAGGTGCTTCGTGCTATCGCCAACGCAGGGTTCGTAGCCAAGACCGGTATCATGGTAGGGCTTGGAGAGACGGCAGAGGAAGTCGAGGCTCTGATGAGGGATTGCGTCTCCGTCGGGGTCTCTACCCTCACGATAGGACAATACCTCAGACCCTCACGACGTAATATAGAAGTAGTGGAGTATGTCCATCCCGACAGGTTTGCGGAGTACAAATGTATCGGCGAAAGTCTCGGCCTTACCCATGTCGAGAGTGGGCCCTTGGTGCGCTCTTCATACCATGCCGACAGCCAGTTTACCAAAGCAAAGGAGCGCACAAGCCTGAGAGACTTGGGGAAGAAGTGATACCCTGCAAGACCGATTGCGTATGAAGACCGATTTATGTAGACGTACGATGTCGATGCTTTGGGCGATGAGCATGATCGCTCTTCTCACCTCTTGCGACATCCTCAGGCGGACAGGCAGTAGCGAAGTCCCGCCTCCGTCGGAGCCGGTAAGCGACATTATGCTCATCGGTACCTATACGGGCGATGGCTCTGAGGGAGTGTACAGCTTTGCCGTCAGTGCTTCGGCGGCAAAGGATGAGCATGTGGGGACATTCAAGATCCCTAACCCCACCTCGATGGTACTCGACAAGTCGAAGGGAGTTCTCTATATCGCCAACGAGACGACCACTCAGCCCTCAGTGACTGCCGCGGCATACGATCGGAAGTCTGGCGAACTCAAGCTCATCAATCAGACACCCACGCTCGGGAATAATCCGTTGCATATCTCACGAAGCCGCAATGCTGTCGTGGTTGCCAATAGTCGTGGCGGGAGCTTTACCCTCATCAAGACCGATGCGGCAGGTACTCTCGGCAGGCCCGACTGGCGTATAGAGCTTGGGACAGACGTATCCTCCGCCCCACAGAGTGCAGTCTTCGCTCCGGGTGGCAGGCATCTCTATGTGACCGATAGCGAGCAGGACAAGATCTTTCATTTCAGAGTGCACGATACCACACCCCCACTTACCATAGACAATGCCTATACCGCTCTCACTCTGGGTACGGCTCCGGGGCACCTCATATTTGACAAGAGTGGTAAGCATGCCTATCTCATCAGCATCCGACAACCCAAAGTCTTCGTCTTCATTCACGACGATGGCAAGCTTATGCCGGTGCAGGAGCTCCCGACGACCGGGGCGAGTGGTCGGAGCCATCATGTAGGGATGAGTGCGGATGGGCAGTTCGTCTACGTCTCTCATAGCGGAGCGAAGACGGGTCTCTCGGTCTTCAGCGTGGAGAGGTCCTCGGGCAGGTTGTCCCTCATAGGGTTCACCCCGACGGGAGCTGCGCCACTCCACTTCGCTTTGAGCCCTTCGGAGAGATATGTTGCCGTAGCGTGCCAGGGTGCGGATAAGGTAGAGATCTTCGAGCGCAATGCTTCGACTGGAAGCCTTACCCCGCTTCCGTTCGGTATCCAAGTCGCAGACCCTGCATTCATTATATGGACCAAACGATAAGAGTATGAAATGTTCGGTAGAAATCAGTTGCTATCCCCTGACCGAAGAGTACAAACCGGTCATCAAAGCATTTATTAGAGACCTTCAGAGCTATGGGGAGATCAAGGTCGAGCCAGGCAGCATCTCCACACGCATCTTCGGAAAGTATGCAGACGTGATGCGTATCCTCACGGAGACGATGGGACGAACCTTCGACGGCCCTCCCGCTTCGTTTGTCATCAAGATCCTCAACCTCGATAGAGATAAGTAGGATCCCTCCACATCATTGTATGGGCCCTCTCCGCTCTGTGTCGTACAGGGCGGGGAGGTTTGTTTTATCCCTTACCGTGTCTCATCGGGTTGCGGAATCCCGACTTACCGCAACCGAAGATTACTCCTTCCGCACTTGGAGTTGTGATCCGGGGCGGAGACGTACTTTCCCCGCACCGGAAAATTAAAAATCAGTCCCGGAAGATTGATCTTCCGGAACGGATCACAACTTCATGTGCCGTTGCCCGAAAGTTTCGGCCTGGTCGTTGTCATCTATCGACAAGGCAGCGGGCATGGTAGAGCGGGATTTCCCGTTGCTTTGTTCCCGAACGAAATGAGAGACAATACCGTAATCTCATCAATACGATATACTGAATGGGTCCCTACTTGGCGCTACCGCTCTCTTTCCTCGCGGGATTATTGATCGTATCGCTGTTCGATAAGACAGACTGCTTTATGGAGAAGCCGCTGACGATCATCCTATGTTTCTTGTCGCTTGCCGCGGTGGGTCTAATCATAGATTACGTAAGGAAGAGGAGGACCAAGGGGAAGAAAGAGGCCTGCCCCCCATCCCGCATATCATGCCGTACCGTCCGTCTCGAGTGCCGATCCGGTGACTCAGGACAGTATTGTCGTACTCGAAAAGGGGGGAGGGCTTTCGGAAGTCGCTCATTAGTCGTATTTTTGTATTTCCTATACATTAGGGATTTAGGAAAGAATACGAATGACAGACAATAATATATACGAGAACAAGACCTTCGCATACTTTACCCTTGGATGCAAGCTCAACTTTGCCGAGACCTCTGCCATAGGGCGTTCGCTCATGGCATACGGTATGCGTGTGGTGAGAGAGGGTGAGAGCCCCGACCTCTGCATCGTCAATACCTGTTCGGTAACGGAGCTTGCCGACAAGAAGTGTCGTCAGACGATCCGCAAGGTGCACAGAGACTACCCCAAGGCCCGTATCATCGTCACCGGCTGCTATGCTCAATTGAAGCCAACCGATGTAGCAGAGATAGAGGGAGTAGACATGGTGCTGGGGGCAAATGAGAAAGTAGATCTCGTGAAGTACCTGTCGCTCCTCACACCCGGTACGACACATGAGGCTTCTCATATACTTCATACTCCTATAAATGAGGTAGAGAGCTTCGCACCATCTGTATCATCTGAGGGGCGCACACGCCACTTCCTTAAGGTACAGGACGGGTGCGACTACCACTGTTCGTACTGTACGATCCCCAAAGCAAGGGGACGTAGCCGCAACGGTTATATTGCCGACCTTGTGACGCAAGCGGAAGGGGTGGCTCGTGAGGGCGGTAAGGAGATTGTACTCACGGGAGTAAATGTGGGGGACTTCGGGCGTAGTACCGGCGAAAGGTTTATTGAACTCATCCGAGCCCTTGACGAAGTGGAGGGCATCGAACGCTTTCGGATCTCCTCGATAGAGCCGAACCTCATCACGGACGAAGCGATAGCTTTCGTCGCCGGATCCAAGAGATTCGCCCCGCACTTCCATATCCCTCTCCAGAGCGGATCGGACGAAGTGCTCAGACTGATGCGTCGGAGGTACAATACGACCCTCTTCCGCCACAAGATAGAGATGATCAAGAGCCTTATCCCACACGCATTCATCGGTGTCGATGTGATAGTGGGGACGAGGGGTGAGCGGGACGAGCTCTTCGAGGAGTGCTATGACTTCATACGTTCGTTGGATATATCGAAGCTGCATGTTTTCAGTTATTCGGAGCGTCCCGGTACGGATGCCCTCAATATCGAATACAGCGTAGACCCGAGAGTAAAGCATCGTCGCAGTCGTCGTCTCATAGCATTGAGCGACGAGAAGCTGAAACTCTTCTACGAAGGTCAGAAAGGAGCTGTGCAGAGAGCATTGATAGAGCACGGAGGTGATGATACCTATCTGTATGGCTTCACTGACAACTATGTGCGGGTACGCCTACCCAAGGGGATCGTATCCGAGGGTGAGGTGTGCGATGTGCGCATCGGAGAGATCAGCGTAGAAGATCCCGAGGTGATGACGTGCGCAGTGATAATGTGACTCAACGGGATAGGATGGAGAGAATGTTCGGACGCAAAGACCGCTTCGTCGGCACCCTTATCTATGGCGTGATGCACCTCATAGGTAAGTTACCCGCATGGTGGCACTACGGGGTTTCGAACGTGATAGCCTTCCTCCTGCACAGAGTGGTACGCTATCGCCGAGATGTGGTGCGAGAACAGCTGAAGCTATCGTTCCCGGACAAGGGTGAAACCGAGCGACGAAAGATAGAAAGGGGTGTGTACCTCCACCTCTCGGACATTGCCGTAGAGTACTTTATGCTGGCGGGGTTCGGTCGGAAGGAGCTGCACAAGCGGCTGAGGCTTGAAGGGATAGAGACCCTTAGGCGACTTTATGGCGAAGGGCATCGTATGATATATATAAATCTCGGACACTATGGGAACTGGGAGTGGTTTACGGGCTTCCAAGACTTCTTGCCCTTTACCCAGTTGCATGTGTTGTATAAGCCGCTCCGTGGAGTGTTCGACTACGTGATGTATCGGTTGAGAAGCAAGTTCGGCAGCCACCTGATCGACAAGAATGTCGCCCCCCGCAGTATCATCGGTATGAGAGGAAGCGAACAAAACGAACTCTTTATCTTTGTCGCCGACCAGACTCCTTCGCCTCGGAATATCCACCTATTCACTCGATTCCTCAACAGGGATACGGCAGTCTTCACGGGGATGGAGCGTCTGGCACAGAAGACAAAGTCACCCGTAGGCTACATCGACGTGCAACGGGTCAAGAGAGGATACTATGTGTGCAGGATAGAGATACTTACGGAGGATGCCTCCCAGCATAAGTTCGGAGAAGTCTCCGCACTCTTTATGCACCGACTTGAGGATACGATAAACCGTGCTCCCGAACTATGGCTTTGGTCTCACAGAAGATGGAAGTATGGCGAAGCTGAAGTGAACGCCTACAATCCCCAACAAGAGTACACACGACTATGAATATCTGCGAACAAACGCCGCCTGTCGCGGTGGTCATACTTAACTGGAACGGCGAGAAGCTCCTAAAGGAGTATCTCCCTGTCGTAGTCGCTCATACACCCAAAGCGATAGGTGAGGTCATCGTGGCAGACAACGGCTCTACCGATGACTCGGTGGCATATTGTGCCGAACAGGGAGTGCGTCTCCTCGCATTCGACGAGAACCATGGTTTTGCCGGAGGTTACAACCTTGCGATAGCACAACTCCAGCATCCATATATACTTCTGCTCAACAGCGATGTGCGAGTGACCGAAGGCTGGATCGAGCCTCTTTATCACTTTATGCAGGAGCATCCTGATGTGGTTGCGGTCCAACCGAAGCTGCGATCCAACCGCAATCATGACTACTTCGAGTACGCAGGAGCGCAGGGTGGTTATCTCGACAAATGGGGATACCCTTTCTGTCGTGGGCGTGTCTTTGCAACGGTCGAGGAGGATAGGGGACAGTATGGCTACGAGCCCCAAGAGGTGTTCTGGACGACCGGGGCAGCCATGCTCGTGCGTCGGGAGGCTTACGTGCTGTCAGGCGGACTCGATGCAGACTTCTTCGCCCATCAGGAAGAGATAGATCTGTGCTGGCGATGGAAACGTATGGGGTATCGGCTTTTTGTTGTCCCCAAGAGCGTGGTCTATCATGTCGGAGGGGCTTCGCTCTCTGCCGAAAATCCACGCAAAACCTACCTGAACTTCCGAAACAATCTCCGCATGCTCTATCGAAACCTTCCGGAAGACCGTCTGAGGATTACCCTTTTGGTGCGCTTCTTTTTAGATATGTTGGCAGCGTTGGTATTCCTTCTTTCATGTAAACCTCGCGATGCCCGTGCGGTACTCAAAGCGTGGATGGCATTCCGCAAGACCCGACCTGAACGTACCCACTTCGGGGACCGGGAGTCGGCATATATTGATCTTTATCGGCATTCTCTCCTGATGCGCTATCACTTGATGCGCGAACATACATACTCATCTCTCAAACCTTGATGCGTTATGAATAGATTTTTACTCCTACTCTTACCGTTGCTGCTGGTGGCTTGTACGTCAAGCGATAAGAAAGCAGCCCAATCTCTGCTCGATCAGGCCAAAGTAAATGTGGATGAGGGGCGGTATGATCAAGCCCTCTTTCTCCTTGACAGTCTCCACAAGAGCTATCCGAAAGCTATCGAGGAACGCCATGCGGCCCTCATCATGATACGTGATGCCCGGCTGATGAAGTCGCGCCGAGATAGCTCTTTTATAGCTCCGGGTTTAGTTATGCTTATAGAAACAGAGAAAGAGGTTGCAGTCCTATTCAAGGAAGTACGCTCAGAGGAGATCGAAGGACACTCTATCATGAGGTACAAGAACTATGACCCTACCGACAGACCTCGGGACACTTACTTGGATGTGTACTTTAATAATGCCGGAGGGTTGGAGTTGGTGTTGGCGGTTTCCGGGGCAAAAGCTCTGCTCAGTGAGGGTATCACCATCACCGAAACCTCATCGGATACCTTCGTTGTTTCGGACATCGTGCCGTACGATGGCGGTAACAACTATCGCTATACCGTGGATGGAGTCAATTACGAACGTATTACTTTCACTGGCGATAATGCAGAACGCCTTGCCGGCTTCGTATCCGGAGGGAGACAGGATGCCAAGTATGAGGTGAAAGTGACCGGAGAAAAGGGGCAGACCAAGACGTTTGTGCTTTCTCAACAAGCGGTAGAGGCGATCAAAGCAACCTATGATCTGCACAATATCCGTCACCAAATCAGTGAGACCCGAAAGGAACTTGAGCGTCATGATAAGCGTGTCAAGCTGTACAACTAAGCGCAACGATTAAGAGCAATGAATAGTAGTTTCCCCCGTCCTATGCGGATGCTTGCGCTCTTCTTATGGCTTATCCTGTCCGGAACTGCCGCTTATGCACAGAATTCCTATACCTCTGTCGATGGTCTTCGTAGGGAAATGAGGTTGAGGAAAGGCTGGAAATTCACCAGAGAGGATAGCCCCGCTTTTGCCCAAAGAGCGTACAACGATGCGAACTGGCAGGGTGTCATCGTCCCTCATGACTGGGCAATCTATGGCCCTTTCTCGGCACAGAACGACAGACAGCACGTAGCTATTACCCAAGATGGCCAGACAGATGCACTCGAACATGCGGGACGTACGGGCGGTCTTCCCTTTGTCGGTGTCGGCTGGTACCGCACACGCTTTGAACTGCCTGCCGATATCACTGTGCCGGGGAGCGTTACTTTGCGTTTTGATGGTGCAATGAGTCATGCCAAGGTCTACGTAAATGGTCAGTACGCAGGCGAACAAGCATACGGCTACAACTCGTTCCATCTGGATGTGACCCGCCTTGTCAATCGCAATGCGACCGAACAAACCATTGCCGTTCGCCTGGAAAATCCGTCGGACTTCTCGCGTTGGTATCCCGGCGCGGGGCTATATCGCAATGTATATGTCGTGGTCACTCCCTCCGAAGCTCGTATTGCAGAGTGGGGCACATACGTTACTACACCGGTCATCAGTAGGGAGTATGCGCAGGTCAAAGTGCTTACGACCGTCAATGCTCCCTCACCCGAAACGATGCGGAGGCTGACACTCAAGACCACCTTACTGGATGGAGACCGCAGGATTGCCGCTTCCTCCATTTCCGTTGGTGCAGAAAGTTACGGTGGGAAGACCGAACAGAACCTGCGCCTTCCCTATCCCAAGCTGTGGGGTATCGGGCAACCCAATCTCTACGTTGCCCTTTCGGAGTTATACGATGGCGATAAGTTGGTCGATAGTTATAGGACAACGTTCGGTGTACGTAAGATAGAAGTAGTGCCGGATAAGGGATTTTTCCTCAACGACAGTCTGGTAAAGTTCAAGGGCGTATGCCTTCATCACGACCTCGGTCCCCTTGGGGCTGCCGTGAATATGCAGGCGATACGTCGTCAGATGCGGATCATGCAAGAGATGGGAGCCAATTCCATCCGCACCTCTCACAATATGCCCGCACCTGAAGTTGTGCAAGTTGCCAACGAGATGGGTATGATGCTTATGGTCGAAACCTTCGATGAGTGGCGCATCCCTAAGGTAAAGAACGGTTACAATCTCCTGTTCGATACATGGGCGGAGCGTGACCTCGTCGCAGCGATACGCCATTTCCGCAACGACCCGTCGGTAGTCATGTGGTGCATAGGGAACGAAGTGTATGAGCAGGGAGCCGAGGGCGGCAATAAAGTAGCCCGCTTCCTCCAGAGTATATGTCACCGTGAAGACCCCACCCGACCGGTAACTCAAGGGATGGACAACCCCACAGCGGTGGTTAAGAATAACTTTGCTTCCATCATGGATGTGGCAGGGTTCAACTATCGACCTTGGCACTATCCGGAGGCATATAAGAGTCTGCCGCAGCAGATAGTACTTGGGGCAGAGACCTGCTCCACGGTCTCGTCGAGAGGTGTGTACAAGTTTCCCGTCGAAAGACGCGCTATGGCCAAGTATCCCGACCACCAGGCATCGAGCTACGATGTCGAACACTGCGGATGGAGTAACCTACCCGAGGATGACTTCATGCGCCACGACGACTACCATTATAATATAGGAGAGTTTGTCTGGACCGGGTTCGACTATATTGGAGAGCCTACGCCATACTATACGGACTGGCCCAGTCACTCCTCTCTGTTCGGTATCGTGGATCTCGCCGGTATACCGAAGGACAGGTATTATCTCTATCGTTCGCACTGGAATAGCGGAGAGGAGACCCTGCATATCCTGCCCCACTGGTCATGGTATGGGAGAGAGGGAGAGGTGACACCCATCTTCGTCTACACCAACTACTCCACCGCCGAGCTCTTCATCAACGGAAAGAGTCAGGGGAGACGCACCAAAGATCTCACTCTCAATACGGAAAATAGCGATGACAAAGGGCTTGAACGTCAGAAGCGGTACCGTCTCATGTGGATGGATACTCGCTACGAGCCCGGAGAGGTTAGGGTCGTGGCTTATGATCATAACGGCAACGTTGCGGCAACCAAGGTGATGCGTACCCCCGGGAAGCCCTATGCTCTCAAGCTCATGCTCGAGAACGACAATATCTCTGCCGATGGCGAAGACCTCGCCTTCGTGAGGGTCCAGGTGGTGGACCGTGATGGGACCCTATGTCCTACCGCAACGCACAAGGTCACATTCAGGGTCAAGGGGAATGGCTCTTACAGAGCTTCTGCCAATGGAGACCCGACTTGTGTCGTACCGTTCCACGAGCGCACGATGCCTCTTTTCGCAGGCGAGATGACCACTATCGTACAGGCGGGCGAGACTCCCGGGGTAGCTCATCTTACCGCTACCGCACCGGGCTTGCGTTCTGCATCGATCTGCATCAACGTACGATAGGCAGGGGGGATAGAGATAGCGATACCCGAAGAGGAAAGTGGGCAGAGAGGATCACCTCTTTGCCCACTTTCCTCTTCGGGTATTCTTACTCTTGCCACTCTCTTTTTCGTTTCTTCGCTCAGGGGACACCGTCTTCTGTATAGGATGAAGTCGTGTACTGCCGAAGAGTTTGTCGATAAGGTCGGGGCGGCCTATGCGCTTGAGCAGGCGGATGATGTGGGGCCGCTCCTCCGGCTTGTACCAGAAGAAGCATTGCCTCTGTGCATCCTTATCGTCGCGAGATATGGCAGTGTACACCTTTTCGAGTGTATAGGGGTGATATCCGCTATAATATATCTCTGTGGCGACGGTCATAGGTGTGGGGGTGAAGTCCTGCACCTGTTCGAGCTTGAAGTTGAGTTCTTTCGTGAGGATTGCCAGCTCGGCCATGTCCTCGCTCCGGCAACCGGGGTGGGAGGATATGAAGTAAGGGATGAGTTGTTGCCGCAGGCCGTGTTTGGCATTGATACGATCGAACTCCCTCTTGAACCGTCTGAAGAGGTCGAACGACGGCTTACGCATCAAGTCGAGTACCCTCTCTGACGTATGCTCCGGCGCAACCTTGAGCCGTCCCGATACGTGGTGCGCCACCACCTCTTCGGTGTACTCGGCTGCCGCTTTGCACAGCTCCGGACGCTTGTATCCATGCATCAGCAGGTCATACCGTATACCGCTGCCGATGAAGCTCTTTTTTACCCCCGGGAGAGTATCCACCTTGCGATATATTTCTGTGAGCGGAGTGTGGTCGGCATTCAGGTTCGGACAGATGTCGGGGTGGATGCAGGAGGGACGAAGGCACTTCTCGCAGGCACGAAGATTACGTCCCTGCATACGGTACATATTGGCCGAGGGACCGCCGAGGTCGCTTATGTATCCCTTGAAGTCCTCCATCTTTGTCACCGCTTCTGCCTCTTTCAGTATGGAGCCTTCGCTACGTGACGCGATGAACTTCCCTTGGTGCGCCGAGATGGTGCAGAAGGCACACCCCCCGAAGCACCCTCTGTGGAGATTGATAGAGTGGCGTATCATCTCATAGGCCGTGATCACCTTGCCGCTATATCGTGGATGAGGGGTGCGTGTGTAGGGCAGGTCGAAGGAGCGGTCCACCTCCTCGGTCGTCATGGTTGGGAACGGGGGATTGACCACTATGGTACTCTCTCCCACATCTTGCAGGAGACGACGAGCATGAAAAGCATTGCTCTGCTCCTCGATGTGCCGGAAGTTGGCAGCATACCTCCTCTTGTCTTGCAAGCACACTTCGTGGCTTGTGAGGCGGATGTCCTCGCACGTCTCATCTACTTCTTCGCGCGGGATCAGTATGGCGGTCTGGCGCACATCCCTCAGGTCCCCGATCTTTTCCCCTGCATCGAGGCGACGAGCGATCTCAAGTATCGGGAGCTCTCCCATACCGTAGACGAGGAGATCCGCCGGAGCCATGGCAGGCATACCGGGGAGAAGCCTATCTTGCCAGTAGTCGTAGTGGGTGAGTCTGCGGAGCGAAGCCTCTATCCCTCCGAGCACTATGGGGACGTCGGGGTACAGCTCCCTAAGGAGCTTACTGTACACGATACTGGGGTAGTCGGGACGCATATCGCTACGTCTGTCGGGGGTATAGGCATCCTCGGCACGAAGTCTCTTGGCCGCAGTGTAACGGTTCACCATGGAGTCCATGTTGCCTGCCGATACACCGAAGAAGAGTCTGGGACGTCCCAGCTTCTTGAAGTCGCGGAGGTCATCTCTCCAGTTGGGTTGAGGCACGATCGCTACCCTGTATCCTGCATGCTCCAGCGTACGTCCTATGACTGCCGATGCGAAGGAGGGGTGATCCACATACGCATCACCGCTGAAGAGGACTACGTCGACGTAGTCCCAGCCCCGGAGCTCCATCTCTTTCTTTGAGATAGGCAACCACCTTGTTATATCGATCCTTTCACCCATAATATGCCTATGAGTGACAAAGGTACTACAAAACCTTATTATAATGTCTCGCTCAGATTCTTCTGACGACCCGTACCCGAGGTTGTCGATACCCCGACGTGAAGTGGTCTTCAGGGACTGGAAATTAGTTTTCCGCCCCTGAAAGTTAGTCCTCCGCTCCTGAAAACTAATTTCCAGCCCCTGAAAACAACGTCTTGTCCCGTAACGAACAACTTCCCATCCCCATGTACAGAAGTTCGTGTGCAGGACTTTCCCGACCCGTGAGGCAAAAAATAGTGAGAGGAGATACTACAATCGGAAAAGTTTGTATATTTGCAGCGGACAAACTTTTAGTCGGTTTGCAAAGAAGTATGGTCAAAATCGATACGTTAGATAAGAAAATCTTGAACATCATCATCAGGAGTGCACGTACACCTTTTAAGGAAATTGCCGATGAGTGTGGGGTATCTCGTGCCGCCGTGCACCAGCGTGTACAGCGACTGATAGAGTGGGGGGTGATCACCGGATCGGGCTACTTCGTAGACTATAAGCGTCTCGGATATACGACCTATACGTATGTGGGACTGAAGCTGGAGAAAGGCTCGCTGTACAGAGAGGTAGCTGACTGTATCCAAGATATAGCAGAGGTAGTGGAGTGTCACTTTACGACCGGACAGTATTCGATGCTTATCAAGCTGATCTCCAGAGATAATGCTCACCTTATGGACTTGTTGAGCAGAATCCAAGAGGTGCCGGGAGTGCTTACTACGGAAACGATGATCTCCCTCTCGGAGTACTTCATGAGACCGTTTGTCCTTGACTGCGAAGAGAAACAGTAGTAAATATCGGGATGTAGCACAGTTGGTAGCGCGCCACGTTCGGGACGTGGAGGTCGGAAGTTCGAGTCTTCTCATCCCGACCAACAGTAATGAAAGGAGACGGATCTCAGTGAAGTGAGGTTCGTCTCCTTTCGTTGCATTAAACCGTACCACCCCCAGAGCATCAAAGGATAGAAGAGGGTCACAAAGATTTTCAAAAACAATCGGGGTAAGGCTCAAAAAAACTTATCGTATCTAGTATTATCAATTATTATTCATATATTCACCGGGCAAGGATGCAAGGTTAAGGCCTTGCCGGGATTTAAGGTATAGAACACAGAAACGAGTATTCATAAACAGCAAGAGGAGGATATATACAATATGAAAGCACTGAAATGGATTATCATGGCAGTCGTATCCCTCACTACCCTCAGTGCAGTGGCTCAGAACGACTTCACCGATGACGCATACCTCACTCCCTCTCAAGCCAGAAAGCTGAGGGAAAAGAAGGAAGCAGAGTACCGAGAGATGCAAAAAGCTCGTGCCGAAAGACTTGCACAGCGTAAGGCAGAAGAGGATAAGTACCGTCGCGAACTTACCGACTGGTACAATAGACGTGATATGAAAGTGACCATAGAAGAGATGGAAGACAACCTGGACCGTATCGACGAAGGGGGCTCTTCGAGAGTCAAAGGGGGCGAATATAGTCGCAGGCTTCGCCGTTTCCACGATGACAATACCGTAGTGCTTCAAGGTGTAGATCGCGTCTATATCGTCGATGATGCGGACTATGACCCTTGGTACGATTCGTACTACGGCTATGACTCATACTCTAATGTGAGCATTCATATCTCTACGGGACCACAACTTTATTATGGATGGAGGTACCGCAGTCCGTACTACCGCAGCTACGCATACCCATGGTATGATGGTTGGTACGGGGGCTGGTATGGCGGATGGTACGACCCGTTCTACTACGACAGGTGGTATCCCGGTTACTATGGTTACTACGGTTATTACAGCCCATGGTATCATCGCCCATATTATGGCGGATGGTACGGCTCCTATAACTATGGATACAGCCATGGATACTACAACGGCTACTACGACAGTTACTATGGCGGCTACGCTTACAGTACGCCGCGACGCAACTACTCATCGGGAGGTCGTGGTGCAGGGACGTATCAAAGCGATGCTTACAATACTTACGGCAGGGGCTTGGGGCGCAATAGCGGCAGTACCTATCGCGAGTACAACAACTCCAACAACACGAGATCCGAACGTAACTGGGGTAATGGTAGAGGATACTCTTCCGAACCTCGCAACAGCCAGGGTAGGAACAACAATACATACAATAGCGGTGGCTACTCCGGCGGAAACAATACGAGGAGCAGCGGTGGTGGGTACTCTTCAGGGAGTTCAGGTACAAACAGAAGCTCTTCTGGCGGTTCTTCCTCCGGCACACGCAGCACGGGATCTTCTCGCCGTAGCCGATGAGAGATGCCAGTAACGCAATGTTCAATCACTGACATATAATAACAATGACAATGAGATCGATATACATCAAGACAATCATTCTGGCTTCGGGACTTCTCCTTGCGGGTATCGCACCGAAAGCAAGCGCACAAGGCCCCATCGAAGCGTACAGACTCGGACTGCAAGGTTCGCATGGGACTGCTCGTGCACAGGCACTTGGTGGTGCCGTCGGTGCAGTGGGGGCAGACCCAACTGCGGTATATGTCAATCCCGCAGGGATAGCTCTCTACACTCGTGGTATATTCTCTTTCACGGTGGATCCGGGAGCTTCGTCCACCACAGTACGATGGGGAGACATCTCTCGTAGTACAGATGCTTCGCTCGGAGGGTTCAACAACCTTTCGTATGTGGGAACGTTGGTGGATAATTACCGTTCCGGATTTCGTATCAACGTAGGGCTTTCGTACAATCGCACCTATGATTTCGACAAAAAGTACGATATGCAGACCGGGAGGATGGCGCACGGTCTTGCCGACTTCATATCCCTCGTGGCGATGGATCAGGGAAGACCTTACAAAGACTACTGGTGGGACAAAACTTATAACCCATTCAATACATCGGTTCATCCGTTGGTTACTATGGGAGTAAGCAGTGGTCTCATTGAAGGCGTTGCCTTCGACGGTACCGATCCCCAGAACTCCCAACTGTTCCGTCCGGCAATCTCCGAGCCCGATTACCGATATGCCGACACAGAGAGGTACAGACATATCCTTCTTCCTGAGCAATCTCGACTGTCAGTTGCGGAAAGCGGTGGTAAAAGTGCCTTTGATATCAATCTCGGGATGGGGTTTGAGGATCGTTTCTTCCTGGGGGCAGCACTTCGTCTATCGAGCATCTCTTACAGCAGAGTCTCTTCTTACGGGGAGAACTTCCACTACTCCGACCCATCGCATAATATAAACAACAACAGCCATTTCACACTTAAGAACGCCATCACTACGAAAGGAGCGTCCGTAGGTCTCAATCTCGGTGCTATAGTTATGCTTGGCGATTATGTGAGGTTAGGGGTATCGTATATGACGCCCGAGTATGTGCGCCTCGACGAGACCTATCACTCTACCCTGAGTGTGTACAACGACGTGAACGATCCTAAGTACAAGAGTTCGGACTTTTCCTCAGGCGAGTATGTGAGTTCCTACTCGATGAAGACGGCGGGCCAGGTTACGGCAAGTGCGATGGCGTTTCTCGGCAGCTACGGATTCGTATCTTACGATTACAGCTACCGCAACCTCGGTACGGCAGTACTGTATCACGACGGAGGATACCGTAGTGGGCTGAGCGACTTTATCAAGGAAGACTATGGAGCGGAGCATACACATCGCTTCGGGGTAGAGATAAAGGCAATGCCGAGGCTTGCCCTCCGCGCCGGTTTCAGCCATACCTCCAACCCGATGGTATCGGGAGAGTTCCGTAACGAGCCTGCTTCCGGGCTTACACAGAACGCCATGGCAGTCGGTACTATGCCGGACTTCATCCTTCCCCGTACCTATACGACCTATTCGGCAGGTCTGGGATACAAGTTCACGTCATCGCTCACGCTCGATCTCGCTTACGTTAGGAGCGACAGGTCGGAGCAGGTCTATCCATTCTCCGGATACGTCAATACCAAAGGACATCTCGATGCCCCGAGTGTTGTGGTTAAGGGAGGGAAATCCAACGAGATACGCAACAACCTCGTAGCCACCCTGACCCTTTCGTTCTGACGATATATTCAATACAATAATAACCCCCCACAAGCCGATCCGGTTTGTGGGGGGTATTTGTTTCACCACCTAAGGCTGCGACGTGTGAGCTCGATCACGTTGTATATCGCTTGTATATCTTCCATACGGATCGTCAGGTCGGGGTAGTCGGGGTTAAGGGAATGGAGGTAGAGGATGCCGCGTTCGGTATCATGCTCCGCTATGCTCTTGACAATGATCCCTTCCGTTCGGGTCACGAAGATGAAGTATCTCCAGGCATTTTTGTGTAGCTTATACTCCCAGTACTGTCTCGGTATCATACGGGCAAGTACCACATCGCCGTCGCTGAGGGAGAGGGGAGAGCCGTCATCCATAGACGCCCCTTTGACTGTGAAGAGCGCATACTTCCCCCGGTAGTCCCGGTCTACCGGCACCTTCAGTCGGCGTTCGTCCTCGTCCGGATCGTAGTCGGAGTAGTTGGTCAACGTACCCGCCGCTGCGGGGTCAGATATAAGTGCGAACGACTCTTGCTTGAACGGCACATAGTACTCTACCGTATCCCGATCGCTTTTCTCTACCGACACTTCGACTTCTTGCGGCAGGGCTGTACCATGACCCGTGAAGAGCCACTCTCTGTCATACTGAGGGAAGGCACGGAGTATCTTTTCGAGGGTCTCGTCTTGCGGGCGAAGGTGACGACATACTATGCGATAGAGGGTGGCATTGTTCGGGTATCCTATCAGGCGGCTCATAGAGGTGTAGGTGAGGCCCTCCCGTGCCATGATGTGCGCTACGCGTTGCCACCTCTGTGGGTATGCCATCCTCAGCTCCTCGGCTCCGGGCAGGAGCATCTCTCCCTCCCCTTCCGCTATCCACTCGCGCGAGAAAGTACGGGGGAATGCTGCACAGAAGTTGTCGAGAAATCCCTCCGAGATATAGTCCGAGGCCCGACTGAATGCCACCCGTATCGACGAAGCCGGGATACCGGTAGCGAGAGCGAGGTCGGAGTAGGTCGCGACTCTCTTTTGTTTTTTGAGGAAGTCGAAGCAGGCTTTCAGTCGCTTCTTTCGTGCCAGTATATCTTTTCGTGAAGTCATATTGCAGTCGTTGGCTACTGCAAATATAGCTAAAGGAGTCCTCTCCTCCTATCTGTCCTATCGTTTCAACGGCTTACGACCATCCTCGACTATGATAGACTGAGGGTCGCCGGAGTAGACAAACGAAGCTCCCGAGCTGATAGAGGTGCGCAGCGTCTCGAGCACGTGCATCTCTCCTGACGCACCCGAGGATGCATCTACCGATACGCTTCTCGCCGTAAATCTGCTGCCCTCTACCGATGCTCCCGAAGAGATGTCTATCTTTACGCTCTCTCCCGTGCCGGAGATCTTGAGCATTGCCCCCGAAGAGACGTCTATCTTCACGCTATCGAACGTACCTGCTATCTCGGCATTTGCTCCCGAGGAGAGATCCGTCTTGAGGAGTTGGCTCTCCACCGTAAGGTTGCAGTTGCCCCCCGAAGAGAGGTCTATCTCCATCGTACCGCCTCTTCGTACTATCATCTCCCGGCACGATACACTTGCACCTGACGAGATCTCTATGTCTCCTATCCGATGTATGTCCGCAGTGTAGAGCACTGCTTTGATGCTGCCATTATTTCTCGAGAAGAAGTTGAGCGAACTATTTTTACGTGTCACCGAGAGCTTCCCATCCCTTTCTTCCACCACGATACGCTTCATGATGCTTTCCGGTGCGTTTATCACCAGCTCTTCGCGGGAGTCGGGTACTATTGTCAGCTGTACCCCTGCCGATAGATCCAGACTGTGGATGCCGGACGATAGCCTGTGCACACGCTCATCGGGCTTGCTGTCCGTCTCGACCGAGCGAGAACTATTGATGGCATAAGCGAGAAATCCGACCGAACAGAGAAGTAGGACGACAAAGATCCATAGCATACGAGTATTCTTTGATGAAGCCATAAGTATAGAAGTGTTTGAGGTAAATGTGAGAGCTATCCGCCATTCTTTATTGCCAAATGTATTCATTATTT
>JBHBLB010000086.1:0-31993 GCA_041791495.1 Porphyromonas sp. | reverse complement strand
CTTTCCGGTCAAGAAAATCCTCGAAACAGGACAGAAACTTCTACTCTTTCGGACACAAAAGTGAGAGCAGGAGTGGAAAACTAATCTTCCGCGCCCGGAAAACCAAGAACCTGCCCCGGAAAACTAATAATCAGCACCCGATTGGCAGCTCAGATCCTAAACGGATCGGGGTACTTACCGGATGTTGAGAGTTTGCTTCTCGGAATGAGGGGAGAGCATGCCCTACCACACATTATTATATATAGAGGAGCGGGGTGCGACCTTATCACTCCCGTGGCAGGGTTCGTGCAGGAAGAGAGGGGGAAAAAGCAGGGCTGCTGCAAGGGAAACAACTGCAACAGCCCTGTGGGATGTAACTAATGGTAAGCCTTACTTTTCCTTACGAAGGGAAGAAGGTCTCACCTCAAAGTCGACGGAGGAGTCGTTAGTATCGACATACTTCTTACCATCGTGCTTGCGGAAGAGCGATAGTCCTGCGGAGGCTTTGAACTTATCTTGCCCACGATGTTCGATAACGCTTGTCCATCCCTTGTCCACAGTCTCAGCCACAGTGCGCCACTTGAACTCCTTCTTGGGGCAAAGAGCCACGGCATCTATGACCCATTCGTTGGGCACTCGATAGTAGTAGACCTCGGCAGCGCCGTTTCCGTTGTGGGAGTGGCCGCCATCTTTGCCCGAACCGCTATCCTTATCGCTGCTCGTCCACGATGTAACCCACTTGTACTCTTGCTTGGAGAGGAAGTCCTCTATACTGACCTCGGGCTTTATGAGAGCGATGAGTTCGCGCCCCGTAACCAGAGTGAAGAAGATCCTCTTGCTCTCCTCCGGAGACAAGATCTGCATATATGGCACGGCTTTATTGATATCCTCGTCGGGGAAGTCATCGGCAGCGATCCTAACATCTTCGTTGAACCACTGGAAGGAGACGTTACTGAGGTCGTAGGAGTTGGCGTTCCATACTCCTTCGTCTTCCTCATCCGTCCCGGTCCGGTCCTTAGTGTGATCGACGGCTTGGGCGGCGAGGGTCACCGACTGTCCGGGCTGTACCGCGTACTGCTGCCCACTTCCCGGGAAGCGGAGGATGGTCCTGACGCCGACATGTGTATTACGGTAGTCCGTACCGGGGCGGAGATTGAGCTGGGCGTTGCTTGAAAACGAAGAGACGGCAAGGAGAAGTCCATCGAGATACTTGACTTCCTTCGAGGGGTTGTGTATCTTGATGTATGCATCGTGGTCGTACATATATCCTCCGGTTGCTATACCTTGCTTTTCTTTCCACGTACCCACGTAACTTATTTCCTCGAAGATGAGGTAGTCGACTACCTTTTCGGAGTCTGCTTTGGGTGTGTCTCCGTTGTTGCACCCTGCTAAAGGGATAGATGCCACTGCGAGAAGCAGTGCTCTGAATACTAATTTCTTCATTGTTGCGTAATTATTTAATGAGTTATGTATTTTGACTTAGTTATAGAAACCATGCACCATATCCCAAGCCACCCGAGCCGTCGCCGGAGTGAATGATATTGGAACTCGATGCCTCGAAGGCCTCCTCCGGCGTGAGGCCTATCTCCCTCCCAAGGTGGAAGTAGTAGGGCTCGTGGGGATCGACATTGGTGGGGTCGCTGTCGTAGGTGCTGGTGTAGACCTTGATGGGCAGGTTGAAGCGTATGATCTCCTTCCATCCCGACTTGGGGTTTGGCAGATAGAATGGAGCACAGATATACTGACTCAGTCCCCCACGGCCCTCAGGCATAGGGGTGCGAACCTTGCTTCCGGGCTCGCACTTCATCACACGTACGGCCAGGTAGAACTGGGGGAGGAGGTACGAGGGTCGGTTGTACTTCTTCGGGAAACCCACCTTGTCGCCCTTGAGCGGCAGGGGCCATTCGTATATCCCATCGAGCCCTTCGTCCTCGAAGTCGAAAAGGAGGTGTCCCTTGAGCCCCACACAGTCGACGTCCTCCGGCGAGGAGGCATCGTACATCTGCCGAGAGGTCAGGGGCGGGAGCAGACGAATATTGAAGAGCTCCCGTACCCCGTCTGCCATATCATCGTGATACCACGTGTCGCGATAGGAGTATGTGAAGACCTGGGGGGTAGCCTTCTGGCGGGCTTCAAAGGTTGTTTTGTCCTTAAAGTACTCGGCCACTTCTCCGGTGATGGGGGTCGGGATCTCATCCTTTATGGCTTCGTCGGGGGTCTTGCACCGTACGTCCATCACGTCGTAGGCCTTCCCTGCGGAGTCGGTATCGCTGATAGAGAAGAAGATCTGGTACTGGTCCGAGTGGCGGAGTATACTGTCGTTGAGGAGCCTTCCCTCCTTGTCATAAAAGTATAGGCAGAGCCCCCACAGCTTGATCGGGCCACCGAGGACACGGAAATACTCCGGACCCTCTTTCCCTTTCGACTGCTCAAGGAAAGTGACTACGCTCTTCTTGTCTATCTCTACCTTGATCCCCTCCTTTCGGTTGTGCACCTGAGCGAACTGTTCCTGGCGCCATGGAGCTCTAGTATAGACATAATTGCCGTGCATCTTGGCTCCTCCATGCGGATGGCCCTCCTTGATCATCACAAGACAAGTATACCAGTCGGCAAAGGCTCCGTGAGGATCGGGATTGGGGACATCTGCATTTTTATCTACGGGTAGCTTCGTCTGTCCCGCCTCATCGCCATAATAGATCTCCGCTCCCGAACGCGGGATCTTCTTTTCGAAGATAGTGTCGTCGTCATGTGGAGCTTCCACCTCGCCGAAGATAAATCGTTTGCACGAAACGGATAGGAAGACGATGCCGAGAAAGAGCAAAAGGATATGTATTTGTTTCGCTTTCATAAGTAATGGTTATTGGTATCTTACATTGAAATCTGAGGGATATGGTCGAAGTACTCCGCTCCTCCCCCGAACATCTGTCTAAGTGCACCCTCGTCCGCATCGGGATAGATCCGTCTGACCTGCTGCACAAACCCGTCCAAACCTCCGTCAAGGTCTGCGATGACACGGAATGGGAGAGGGTAGTCTATATCGTAAGTGTTCCAGGCGGCAGAGACCTCGTTGAAGCTCCGAATACCGCCATAGACCCCGTTGGTGCCGCGATACTTCTCGTCGTTGCCGAGGATATGGCAGATACATACACGCATCTGGAACTGCAAGTCCGAGACATAGAACTGCAAAATCCCCTTGAAGCCCAAGTGATCATAGTCATCTATGCGGGTAATGTCCCTCTTCTTCTGCAACCTCGCTACGGGCTTGCCTATCCGCAGACGGTGCAGGTCATCGTACCCTTTGAGCACACTGAAGAGAGGATCCTCGACAGGGTCCGTATCCCGATACCAGTACTTGAAAATCTCTGACGCTTTGGCATTGAGTTGAAGTTGGTCAAGAGCCTTGTACGGGTGGTATACAATCCCCGTAGACGGGTCGGTATAAGGTCGGACAGCATCGACCGAAAGGGCGCGCTCGATCGCAACCTCGACCAGTTTGGGATCATACTTCAGGTGATCGGGCTCGTACCCTTCGGCAGGGACAAGTATATTCGCCGGCGAAGTGATCGTACTGCGCACCTTCTCCCCACCAGACCCGGTCTGGAACGTAAACCGATCGTAGTAACGCCCATCCAGAGTCTGCGGATAGAGGAGCTGCTTCCCTTTCTCAATACTTCCGGAAGTCGTGGTGAGCGAATAGTTTTGCAGCGAGAAGAAGTGCTGGTGATGTACTAGCGTCGAATTATCAAGGTCCTTCTCGTCATAGAAAGAAAACTGATGGTTGATCAGCTTTCCGTTCACATCGTAGTACTTCAGTTCTAAGCCGTAATAGAAGTCCTTCGACTTGATTACGTCAAAGGTCTTTCGCTGGGATACGATGGTGATGTTCCCTTCATCGTCTTTGCTGAGGTCTATCTGCTGGAAAGTCGGGACGGGCGTCACCTTATAAGTACTTATCCCATAGGCAGCATAGGAGTCGTTCTTGGATCTTCGCTGAGCTAGCCTCAGTATCGCCTGCACTGAGTATATCTGTTCGTGCCCCTTGACATCGCGCTCGATGGACGACGGTGGCGCAACAACGACAGACTTGAATGTATTCTCGAGACTCTCTCTCGAGCACCCCGACACTAGAGTACCGAGGAGAAATAGTGATAAAATAACGTATCGCATATCAGAATGTTACTATGGTTTTCAGTGAGACTTGTACACCTCTCGCATGAGCATAGTAACGAAAGCGATCGGTGTACTCTTTATATAGGTTATTGAGTATATTATTCCCCATGAGGATTACCTTAATTCCCCTTCCCATCGGCAGGTCCCGACTAATCTCTGCTGAGCCATTGAGGAGGAAATATGCAGGAGGAGGTACGGGGACAAGGTCTTTCTCCGGATCAAATCTCGTCTGACGAGCCACATAAAGTCCCTCAAGGGAGAGCGAGCCTTTCCATCTCTCACCCTGACCCCACCTAATATCGTACTGTCCTTCAAGGCTATATCTGTCGGAAGGCATGAAAGGCAACCACTTTTGTTTGCTTAAGTTACGTGCCGTGATCCACTCTCCTTTAGCGACAATAGTCAATGCGTCGGTAGGCTTTATCGTTGCCATAAGGTCTCCTCCCACAAAGCGGGCGTTATCTTGATCGTAAATGAACTTGGGATACTTCCCGGACGGATGGTTGTGGAATCGGTCCGGTCCCTGCCCGATGCTATCATAGATATAGTTGATGATGTGTTGGTAGAAGAACGAAGGCTCTATGGAAACCCAGGTGTTACGGTATCGAGCCCCGAGGATCCCCTTATAACCACGTTCGCTCGTAAGGTCACGATTCCCTACGACCCAGTATGTGCCATGGTGAAGACCCGAAGCATACAACTCATTGACATCGGGCGGACGCCAAGCCCATCCCACATTGGCACGCGCATCAAAGCTATTGTTGAAAGTGTAATGTGCAGCTATGTTTCCAGTGAAGTTGCTATATACCTTGAAGTCATCATAGTACTTGAAGCTTGAGAGAGAGGTATAGCCATTGACATCTAATGCACGTACATCATAACGCATCCCGGCAGAGTAGAGCAAGTTGCCGATAGTTCCCTTATGGAGAAGGAAAAAACCCGTGGTAAGAGCCGCGAAATTGGGGATAAAGGCAGGCTGTTTTGTCCCCGGCACGTTATAGTTGTATTGGTACATACTTGACAATCCGAACTGAGACTGCATACCATGAAGCCCCCAGTTGGCACTCCAAATGGCTTCCCCGTTATAGGTCGTGAGTTGCAGATCTTGGTAAGGTACCCAGCTATACTTCTCCTGCTTTCTGTTCTCGAACTCCTGACGGAGGTTGTCTTGATACGATAGCGTCAAGCTCAGGTTGTGCTTCTTATTGATCTCCCACTTCACATCGCCCTTGAGCGTTACGTGTTGGGTCTGTTGAAAGGGAGGCTTGAGGTCATAGCCGAAAGGCTTTATTGTCTCCGGCTCTGGCCGACCAGCAAGGAAACGTGCCAGCAACTGATCTATGTCAGATATCTTACTTGCGTAGTAAATACCGTGACGAGCATAGTAAAGGCTACCGAAGAGGGTGGCAGTCACTCCTTTGTTGCGATAGCCAATAAGCGAAGAGAGCGAGATTGTCTTGTATCCCGTATTATTCAGAAGGTACTCCGCTGTGGCATAGTCCCCGGCTCGCTGGTACAAGCCATGCAATCTAAGCCCCACGTTCTTGTAACCCATATCGAGGGTTCCCGTACCATCATAGCCACGACCATTCGAACTGTAGCCGAGATTTACCTTACCATGTACATTGAGGTTATCGTGTCCATAGGGGAGAGGTGCCTGATTGAAGAGCACTACACCCCCTACCGCCCCATATCCGTAGCGCACGGACTCGGCCCCCTTTATCACTTCGACGATACCCGAGTTGGTATGGTCTATCTCCGGGGCGTGGTCAACCCCCCAACTTTGGCTCTCAAGTCTCACACCATTATTGACTAAGAGGATACGACTACTGTGCATCCCCTGTATCACAGGCTTGGAGATGGTACTGCCAGTATTGATTGTGCTGACCCCTGGGAGCTGTTCGAGGAGTTGAGCCAACGAGATGGAGCTGCTGCGTTCAAGGGATCTTGAGTTGATCGTAGCGACCTGTTGCACCATCGAAGTGTGTTTTCTTTGGGCTTCCACCGAGACAGTTTTGAGCGTTTCTGCGGTAGGGACGAGAGGGATGGTAATAAGCCTCTGCCCTTTTACCTTGAACCTGCGAGCCGTCACTTCGTGAAAGCCCATCGACCGTACCGACAATATCACCTCATCCTTATCCGTAAGGACAAAGCAGGCTCCGGTGACATCGGTGACATATACCCGACTCCCGTCACGCACGACTGCACCCGGGACAGGGACTTTGGAGTCAGACTCCAAGACAAGTACACGTATTCCTCCTTTCGTCTGCGCCATCATGTCAGGGACGCCAAGGGTAGAGAGGAACACAAGGAGTAATGAAAGAAATGTAATGTTTCTACTCGACATTATTGATAGTATTTAGAAAATGAATGGTTTTCCCGCAAAGCGATAGCTTCACGAGCAAGCGTGTCAATAGGAGCACCCACACGTAAGCGACAATGCTCCGTATGGTGCCATGGATTTTTAGTATAAATGTGGAGACAGCCTTCCCCTAATACGCATACACATATATATTAATGTGTACCCGCGACAAGGGGAAAAGCGATGTCAGAGAGCACGCACAAACCGGACGTCGCACGGAGTACGACGACACATAATAGCGCAAAGCTCTGCGACAGATCAGAAAGATACAGGTGGACCTCTCAGAGAAAGGCGCAGAAGAGGGCTAACCTCAGCGATTACCTCTTCGCACACGAAGAAGAGTTCGATAGCTCTCTGTATCGGACGAAAGTCAAATATCTGAATGATAGAGCCCCCGAAAGTAGAGATACAAGATAGCTGTTGGAGGAAGATAAGCTGCTCTGTGGTATGCGGAGTATCGTGCGAAGGCGCACCGCTTTTCTGGTTAATGTTATAGAAATGTGCGTGAGCCACCATCTCACCATTGACCACATCGACATGATAAAATATGGTGAGGAATGCTGTATACGCCATAAAGAGCGACAGCAGACCCCGACCGATATATTTCTTAACGTGGCTTATCATGCCTGCAAAGTTAAAGAAATAAATCCCTATTACCACATCAAACGATTACTTTTATCATACCTACACGTAGGGATTTTGTATTTTAATAAAGGAAAATCTCCCATGATTGAAGGTCAATCACAGGAGATCCCGATGGTGTTGTGGAGCTGTTATGCAGAGCCCATACGCGTCCTATACTCGACGGGAGAGAGTCCTGTCTTGGCTTTGAATAGACGCGAGAAGTACTGGGGATACTCAAATCCTAATGAATAAGAGAGTTCGCTCACGCTCAATTCCGTAGACAGTAAGCGATTCTTTGCCTCCTCTATAATATATCTATGGATATGTTCCTGAGGGCTTAGCCCGGTCTCTTGCTTCAACTGATCGCTCATATAGTTGGGTGATAAGCATACCTGACCGGCAAGGTAAGCGACCGTGGGAAGTCCACGTTGCGCCAAATTCTCCTGCCTCATATATATCCCCAGAGCTTCTTCGAAGCGTTCGAGAAGCCCGCTCTCTATCCCGGAGCGGGTGATGAACTGACGCTCATAGTATCTTGTGCAGTAGTTGAGCATCAACTCTATATTCGAGACGATCAGCGTCTGCGTATGCTTGTCTATCCCGCGCGCCAATTCCTGGCGGAGACGCTCCAGTACTTCCCTCAGCGTTGTACGTTCAACCATAGAGAGGTGCAGAGCTTCGTTGGTGTTATACTCGAAGAAAGTATAAGACTTAATATTTCTCCCCAGGGGAAATTTCCGGATCAGATCCGGGTGGAAAAAGAGTCCCCAGCTGTCCTCTTTCCTTTCGGTTGCGTCCTCCTCTCCTATCGTGATTATCTGTCCCGGGGCTATACAAAGCATATTTCCCGCAGAGAAGTCGTACGATCTCTGCCCATACCAGACCTTATGCTGGCAACCATCGGCAAGCATGACGGCATAGAAGCCGAGGGTTATCTTGGTCCCTTGCGCAAATTGAGAGGTATAGTCGTCGAAGTTTACCAGTGCCACGAGAGGGTGAGTCACCTCATGCCCGGGCAATAGATCCATCAGTTCGGCGATGGTTTCTATATGTACTATTCGGTTCATCCGCCCTATTTGTTTAGTGCTTGCGCGATGGCATTGTAATAGATCTGGGCTCTGTTTTGGGAGAAGTAGTCCACGACGAGCCCCGCCAGCCCAAAGTAGCTCAACCCTATGCCTATCCCCTGCCACTTGGGTTCGCTCGTAAGCCAGAAGATAAGCAATGTCAAGGCGAAGCAGATCGAAGCCACCACCTTAGAGATTACGTACTGGTACTGGAAGCCCTCCACACGTTTCTGCTCAGCTTTGACGAAAGTCTCTGGATCTTGCCGGTAGATCTCCTCGTACTCTACCAGACGCTTTTGATTAGAGGTGCGCAGCGATACACCCACACCTACGTATATCGCCCCACACACAACGAGAGGAACCAGCAGGGCTTTTGCCACAGGCATTGTACCCAGTTTCCAAAAGAGTATACCGGTCAGTATAGTCACAATGCCGAAGAGGCACACCAAAGTTCCTTCGAGAAGCTCACCCTTGATCCAGGCTTCCGTATGGTCATAGAAGTTTGTCATCATAAGTCTTATCGCTATTGCACATCCAATTTACTTATTTTCTCCGTACCGGGGGCATTATCCTTTAATTTGGCTCGTCACCACCTTATCGAAGAGTTCGTCTGAGAGTAGGCTACGCATCAGTATCATAGGGGTGGCAAACTTGCCCACACGGTATCGAGTTTTCGGTTTCTTTGCTTTGATTATCTTGCTCACTGCCGTAGCGATGACTTCGGGTTGCGAGTTATTGCCCCCTGCTTCCGTCTTTAGTGTCTGGGCGATGATGGCACGCATCATATCGGAGTAGGCACTATCCTTCGGGAGCTTCTCGAAGTTCGCTATAAGCACCTTACCGAACTCCGTTGCGATAAACCCGGGCTCCAGCACCACGACATCTATCCCGAAAGGCTTAAGTTCGAGACGCAGGCAGTCACTAAGCCCCTCCACGGCGTGCTTACTAGCGTGATACCAGGCACCCATAGGGAAGTAAACTTTGCCACCTACCGAGGAGGTATTGATGATAAGCCCCTTCCCCTCCTTACGCATATACGGGACGACCGCCTGTGTCACCGCAGCAAGCCCGAAGAGGTTTACCTCCATTTGCTTGCGAGCCTCTGCCATCGGCACATCCTCCACCGAACCATAGAGACCAAAGCCTGCGTTATTCCACAACACATCTATACGACCCTCACGAGAGATGATCTCGTCTACCACATGACGGATATCCTCCTCTCTACTCACATCCATCTGCAAGGGGTATCCGCCGAGTCGCTTGATATCGTCCATCGCATCCAGTCTGCGTGCCACCGTGTACACCTTATATCCCTCACCGATCAGCTTCTTTGCTGTCACTTTTCCCATACCGGAGCTGGCTCCGGTGATTAGCACTACCTTTTTCATTCTCTTTGCTTTATTATTTTGTTAAGTCATTTTCTACACTGCAAAGTTATGCGTCCCTCAACGAATGGGGCTTAAACAAATCTTCGTTTGCCTTATACATTTATACGATTATCGGATCTCTCTGAGACCGACGGACTACACTTCTTCGGTCGATCACGTAACGAAGTGCTGCGGTCCCGGACATCGAGTTGTGTTCAGGGGCTGAAAGTTACTTTTCCGCTCCTGATTATTAGTGTTCAAGGGGAGATTATTACTTTTCCGCTCCTGAACACAACTCCAGATCCCGATGGGCAGAAGTTTGGATACCGTTGTCGTGAACTTTAGATTGAGGAGGACGGGGCTGGTATTCAGGGAATTTACAAAGGCGGGAGGGGTGGCGTTGCGAAGGATTTTCGGGGACAGGTGAAACTTTTTCGGGAAAAAGTTTTGCATTCTACGAATTATTCGTAGATTTGCTACGAGAAATTCGTAGAACGGCATCCAATAACGTAACAAAGATATGAGTAATAAAGAGATAGACAAGAGCTTTCTGAACGCCCTCTCGCCCATAGAGGAAGACTTCGTACGTGCGCTATGGAGCATCGGCGAAGGGGAGATCAGCGACATCATGGAGCGCATGACCTACTGCGACACTCCATATACCACCGTGGCATCTATCGCCCAGAAGCTCGAAAAGAAAGGCTACGTGCACCGCACGGGTAAGAAGCGCGGCTTCGTCTATGCCGCAAGTGTGAGCGAAGAGGAGTACTGCGCACATACCCTCGGATACGTAGTGAGCAACTTCTTCACCGGGAGCTACAAGGGACTGATACAGCACTTCGCCTCGGAAGGCAAGATCTCGGCAGACGAGTTGCAGGAGATCCTCTCGATGATCGAGAGCAATGAAGCCGAGTGACATACCATAACCATCTACGAAAGAAGTCATGACACTATCGATCACTTCATACTTGTTGCTGTCGGGGAGCGGACTCATGTTCTTCTACCTTGCCGACCGCCTTTTCCTCAGGTCGCTGTCTGCCCTCAGGTACAAGCGGACATACTACTTGGCGGCTATCGGAGGGAGCATGGTGCTGCCGCTACTTGCCCTCCTGATCCCCTATGACTTCGGAGAAATGCTACTGAGCCACGATCCTCTCGAAGGGGTACACATCGTGATAGAGAAGCCCGAAGTGGCGGCACTCGAAGCGGCAGGTGAGGCTCACCCATCCGTGATCGTGACCTTGGGTAAGGTATTGCCCTTCGTGTGGTTGGCAGGCATACTGGTGATGCTCTTGCGCCTACTCATCGGACTGATCACTGCCACACGCATCATAAGTCGTGCAGAGCGTCGGGAGGCATCGGAGGGCGAAGTGATCTATATCACGGAAGAGGAGCGCAACCCCTTCACTTTCATGGGACGCATAGTGATACCTCGCCACCTCCATGACAGCCCGGGCTTCGCACTTATCCTCGGTCATGAGCAGGCACATGCCAGAGGGAAGCACCATCTCGACTTGCTCCTCGATCAAGCGTGTACGACGCTTCACTGGTGGAATCCCTTTGCCTGGGGTCTCGTGAGCGCACACCGCGAGACACTTGAATACCTTGCAGACAAGACCGTGCTCGACAGCGGTGTAGCACGGAAAGTATACCAACGACAACTTCTTGAGAGTACGCTGAAGATTACGGCCGAATCCCTCAGTCTCTCATTCTCAGTCCATAACCTAAAAAAGAGAATTATGATGATGAACAGTAATGACAATCTAAGTAAACGTACTCAACTCTGGCGCGTATCGACAGCCCTTGCGGCTACCTCTCTCATGCTACTTGTGGGGAGCAACATGATGGCAACGCCGAGTGCCCTCCCCGTAGTGGAGGAGTCAGCATCCCCAACAATGCAGGTGGAGGATAGTAAAATAAGCAGTGAGATACTCGACAAAGTACCGGACATCCTGCCCAAATATCCGGGCGGAGAAAAGGCAATGATGCAGTTCTTAGCCAAGAATATCAACTACCCGAAGGAAGCACAGGAAAAAAATCTTCAGGGAAAAGTGCTCATCTCCTTCGTTGTAAGCAAGACAGGAGAGTTAAAAGACTTCAAGGTTATCAAGTCAGTCCACCCGGTTCTCGACAATGAAGCCCTCCGAGTAGTCAAACTCATGGGTAAGTGGATACCGGGAGAAGTAAAGGGAGAAGCGGTAGAAACCTCGTTCACAATCCCTGTATCGTTCAAGATAGGCGCAAACGACAATAAAAAGGACAGCAACGATAAAGTGTTTGAATATCTCGAGACTATGCCACAGTACGAAGGCGGACAAAGTGCCATGATGAAGTTCCTGGCAGAGAATATACGATACCCGAAGGAAGCAGTAGATAAAAAGCTCCAAGGACGCGCAATCGTAGGCTTCATCGTTGAGAAAGACGGATCGATCACAAACGTAGAAATAACAGGAAGTGTAGATCCTCTCCTCGACAATGAAGCAATGCGTGTGGTCAAACTCATGAACAAGTGGATCCCCGGCAAGGATACCAAAGGCAATCCGGTGCGCTGCCGATTCAATCTTCCCGTAAACTACCGCCTGCCCCAAAAGGATACGGCAGACACAGAGTCCGACAAGATGTAAACAAAGAACAGCATAAGGACAGACAGGGAGCGTCGCACGACAGTTGCGGTGCTCCCTGATGGTTTACTCTTGTTCCGCTTCGGAGAAAAGTCTAAATTTGCCAAAGGCATAGTCATTGCCTATCAATTGTCAATCATATCAATGCAAAACAACTATGAATTACTTCTTCAAGAACCTCGTATTTGAGGGCGGCGGTGTCAAAGGAATCGCTTACGTAGGCGCACTCGAAGTATTGCAAGAGCGCAACATACTGCCAGAGATAAAGCGCGTGGCAGGGACTTCTGCCGGAGCTATCGTGGCAGTGCTCGTGGGATTAGGGTACTCCTCCGATGAGATACGCCAGATCATGTGGGACATAGACTTCAAAAACTTCCTCGACAGTTCATGGGGAGTCATCAGAGACAGTAAGCGTCTCATCACGGAATATGGGTGGTACAAGGGGGACTTCTTCCGTAAACTGATCGGCGACCTTATAAAGAGGAAGACGGGAAAGAGTGAGACGACCTTCGGAGAGCTCTGTCCGAAGAAAGGAGGAGAGTGCCCATTCAGAGAGATTTTCCTGATAGGGACCAACATCTCTACAGGCTTCTCCGAAGTGTTTTCGGCAGAGCATACACCGGATATGTGCATTGCCGATGCGGCACGAATATCGATGTCGATACCTCTTTTCTTCAAATCCGTGCGCAACAGTCGCAACGATGTCTATGTCGATGGGGCAGTGCTCAACAACTTTCCCGTGAAGGTCTTCGACCGCACCCGCTATGTACGCCGCAACCTTGTACGCACGGAGTACTACAAATCCATAAACGAAGAGCTGAAGCAGCAGAAACGTAAGCGTGCCGACTACGTCTACAACAAGGAGACGCTGGGGTTCAAGCTCCAAGGGTTCGAGAAGCTGACAATGTTCAGAGACGGTATCGAGCCGCCTCATCGGCAGATCAACGACTTCTTCGACTACACCGGAGCAATGTTGGAAACGCTCATGAACCAGCAAGATGACCGACACCTCCACAGCGACGACTGGCAGCGCACCATATACATAGACACTCTCGGAGTGAAAGCTACCGACTTCGGACTCTCCGAGCAACGCAAGAGAGAGCTGCTCAAGTCGGGCCGGGACTACACCCTCTCGTACTTAGAGTGGTACGACAACGAGGAAGAGAAGGCCAACAAGTAGGTTCTCCCTCACACACTCCCCCCTGATAGCTCGGTCTCAGAAGCGGTCAGGGGGGGGAGTGCTTTCGGCACGAGCAGTTGTCTCTTACCGTACCTAAAGTGGATTTCAGGGGCTGAAAGGCAGTTTTCAGCTCCTGAGAAGTAATAATCCGCCCTTGAAAAGTACCTTCCCGCCCCTGAATATGAGTTTATATCCTATCCTAACGAAGTGTCTTACCGCACAGCGTAATGTCTTGCAGAGGGAAGAGTGCAGATCGTGTGCGCACTCGTCCGCTTGGGATTCGGCAAAAGGGGATGGGAGGGATAGGGAGAGCTCAACTGATGATGCCCCAGTCCTTTTCGTTCTTGAGTATCTCTGTGAGGTGCTGGTGGAGCAGAGTATTTCGAGGGTGCCGGAGGGTGGGATCTTCGGATAGTATCTGCTCGACCAGATTGACACAGAACTGTACTATCCGACCATCCTTGGCGAGGTTGGCAATCTTGAGATCGATCCCCACACCACTCTGACGCGTACCCTCCATGTCCCCGTGGCCGCGGAGCTTGAGATCCTCTTCGGCGATACGGAAGCCGTTGGTCGTCTCGACCATGATGCCGATACGTCGCCGGGAGTCTTCGCTAAGGGCATTGCCCGTCATGAGGACACAGTAGGACTGCTTGCTGCCCCGTCCTACACGCCCTCGGAGCTGATGGAGCTGCGAGAGCCCAAAACGTTCGGCATTCTCTATGACCATCACGGTGGCGTTGGGGACATTCACCCCGACTTCTATCACAGTCGTGGCCACAAGGATATCGAGCTGCCCGGAGGCGAAGAGGGTCATCGCCTCCTCCTTCTCGGTCGCTTTGAGGCGGCCGTGCACCATCCCTATGCGGCGTGTGGGGAAGGCGTCCTTCAGAGCAAGGAACCCCTCCTCGAGACTTATCAGATCCATCTTCTCACTCTCCTCGATGAGGGGATAGACGACATAGACCTGTCGTCCCTCGACGATCTGATCCCGGATGAAGAAGTTCAGATCGCTCCGCTTGCTTTCATAGTAATGTACGGTGTGGATGGGCGTACGTCCCGGCGGCAACTCGTCGATGACAGAGACATCGAGATCGCCATAGAGGGTCATCGCAAGGGTACGGGGGATGGGCGTTGCGCTCATGATGAGGATGTGCGGTGGGGCAATGTCGCCACCCTTATCCCACATCACGCTGCGCTGATGCACACCGAAGCGGTGCTGTTCGTCGATAACGGCAACGGCAAGATTGCGAAACTGCACATACTCTTCGATCAACGCATGGGTGCCGACAAGGATATGGATGGTGCCGTCTGCGAGTCCGTCGATGATCTCGTGTCGCTCTCTCGCCCGGGTAGAGCCAGTAAGGAGGCGTACGGTAGTATTGAGGGGTGCCAGGAGATGGCTGAGGCTCTCGAAGTGCTGGCGGGCGAGTATCTCGGTGGGTGCCATCATACAGGCCTGGTGACCGTTGTCTACCGCCAGCAGCATCGTAAGGAGGGCGACGATGGTCTTGCCACTTCCCACGTCTCCTTGGAGGAGTCTATTCATCTGCCTCCCGCTCTGGAGATCGGCGTGTATCTCACGGACGACTCGTTTCTGCGCATCGGTGAGATCGAAGGGGAGGACTTCTCCATAAAGCCTACGGAACTCACTGCCTACTTTCCCGAGGACGAAGCCCCGGGATGCCTGTTGTCTGAGCTCTTTCAGGTAACGCATCCGCAAGCGGATATAGAAGATCTCTTCGGCCTTAAGGCGTGCCGATGCCCTCCGTAGCATATCCTCGTCGTCGGGGGTATGGATCTGCCGGAGCGCATCATAGAGAGGGAGCATATTGTAGTGCTCTACAATGTATGAGGGGAGCGTATCGGGGAGCTTGTCTTTGAGGATGTCGAGGAGCTTACTGACGAGATCTCCGATGACTTTTGAGGTCAGCGACACCTTCTTCATCCGTTCGGTAGTGCTATACATCGGGAAGAGCTTGCCGGCGTAGGGGGTATTGGAGGTCTTGAGGTCGTCTATCTCCGGATGCGCGATGCTATACGTACTGCCGAAGCGTGAGGGCTTCCCGAAGATGAGGTACGGGATATTGACCTTGAGGGTGTCGCGAAAGTGATTGACGCTATTGAACCATACGAGCTCTATTTCCCCATAAGGGTCTCGGAAGATCGCCTTGAGTCGCCGGCGATGCCCTTCTCCTTCGACAGACTTGGATATGACGACCCCTTTGAGTTGGATATAAGGGAGGTGCTCATTTACCTCTATCGTCTTATAGATACGGGTACGGTCGATGTGTTTGTAGGGAAAGTAGTAGAGCAGGTCCCGATACGTGCGCACACCGATCTCCTTGGCAAGGATCTTGCTACGGTGCTCTCCCATCCCCGGAAGGTACTTGATATCGGTATCGAGTATCGAGGGCATATCACTTCATCTGGGTGGCGATCCACTCGCCAAGGATCATGTCCTTGGGTGTGGTCAGTTTGATGTTCAGCTCATCGCCGACAACGGTGACGATCTTTACGCCTGTGAGTGTCTCGACGAGGGAAGCGTCATCGGTGAATGTCGTACCGTTGCCTTGCTCCATATATAACTTGTATGCCGACCTGAGCAGTCCGGCATCGAAGACTTGCGGGGTCTGCACGAGCCTGATGAGCGAACGGTCTATCGCTCTGTGGTATCCTCCATCGTGGAGCCTTACGGAGTCGGTGCATGGGACAAGGGGAATCACCGCCGGGGCACTGTGTCCAAAGAGTCGGTCGAGCATACCAGGAGTGACAAAAGGTCGTACTCCGTCGTGCACCCCTATCCGTCCCACATCCGCAGGCATGGCAGAGAGTCCGTTGAAGACACTGCAAGTACGTGTCTCCCCCCCCGATACAATATATATATATTTCATATCACCTATGTATCGAGATACCATCCCCTGCACAATCTCTATATCATCTGCTGGGACACAGACCACGACCTTGAGGTGCTCGTCATAGCTCCTGAACGCTCTAATTGTGCGCATCAAGATGGGGATATCGGCTATCTCCATATATTGTTTCGGGAGCGGCCCTCCCATCCTTATACCTTTACCTCCGGCAACTATGATACAGCCCTTTTTCATCTGTCGAAGAGTTTACATATTTCCCACATCACGATCCCTGCTGCGACCGATACGTTCATCGAGTGCTTCGTACCGTATTGCTTCATCTCTATGCACCCTGTCGAAGCATCTATGACAGATTGAGATACTCCCTTCACCTCATTACCTACGACAAGTGCGATAGGCCTGCTCTCGGCTTGTGCCACAAATTCTTCGAGGAATATACTCCCCTCGGCCTGTTCTACGCACCAGACTTCGTACCCTTGCGCTCGAAGGGATGAGACACACTCGTCGGTCGTAGAGAAGTATGCCCACTCTACCACCTCTTCTGCCCCAAGTGCCGTCTTGTGTATATCGGGATGAGGAGGGACGGCACTGATACCGCACAGACAGATATGCCCTATACGCAGTGCATCTGCCGTACGAAAGACGGAGCCGATATTATTCATACTGCGCACGTTGTCCAGTACAACGACCACAGGGACCTTGGTCGAACGGGCAAACTCCTCGGGTGTGAGCCGCTCCATCTCCTGTATCGTAAGCTTACGTGCCATAGTGAGTACTTGCGGAGGTCAGACAATCGACGAGACGAACTGCCTCTACGGCTTCCCGGACATCGTGCACCCGAAGGATATGTGCCCCATGTAGGAGAGCAAAAGTATTGAGTATCGTGGTACCGTTGAGCGCACCTTCGGGAGAAGTCTCCAGGAGTTTGTATATCATACTCTTGCGAGAGATGCCGACAAGAAGCGGAAGCCCCAGCTCTGAGAACTTATCCAGATCCTGCATAAGTCGGTAGTTTTGCTCCACCGTCTTGCTAAAGCCGAAGCCCGGATCGAGAACAATATCCTTCACCCCCGCAGCCCTTGCAGCTTCGATAGGGGACAAGAGCTCCGCAATGACCGCATCTGCGATCTTCCCTTCGTATCGAGTGAGGCTCTGCATCGTAGTCGGCGTACCCCTCATGTGCATAAGGATGTAGGGGACTTGCAGTTCGCCCACCGTAGCGTACATATCCCGATCAAGCAAGCCTCCCGAAACGTCGTTCACGATATCCGCTCCTCCTATCTCGATAGCCCGACGAGCCACATCGCTTCTGTATGTATCGACCGAGACTATTATACTACGGTAATCACGATTAAGTATATCGAGCACCGGGGCGATACGTTGCCATTCCTCCTCCGGCGGTACCTCTACGGCATCGGGTCGGGTAGAATATCCGCCCACATCGACCATCTCACCTCCTTCACTTATGATCTCCTCGATGCGTTGACGGATGGCGTGCTCGCCTTGGACACGACTTCCTGCAAAGAATGAGTCGGGGGTATGATTGAGAATCCCCATCACCCTCGGGCGTTCACCGAGATCTATGAGTTGTCCCCTCACGTTGAGGAGCAGCCCGGCACTGTTTTGTATCACATCGGTTATCATATTACTCTGTTGAAACTATCCATTTGTACAAATTTAAGGATTATATTTGCACCGAGGAAGAAGCCCCTCTTGAAAAGTATCCCAGCCTATGATATCCATCGAGTTCCTGTACGAAGTCTACACCAGACACCCACAGATATGCACCGACAGTCGCCACCTGCAGCCCGGCGATATATTCTTCGCGCTCCACGGAGCCAATTTCGACGGCAACGACTTTGCTGCCAAAGCTCTCGAATTAGGGGCATCATACGCCGTCATCGACCGTAACATCCATCCCGATGACCGACGTTTTCTCCACGTCGAGGATACCCTTACGGCACTCCAACAGCTTGCGGCGTACCACCGTATGCAGTGCGACATCCCTGTCATTAGCTTGACCGGCACCAATGGTAAGACAACGACGAAGGAACTTATACGATCTGTCCTCTCCCGGAAGTACAATCTCCTTGCCACCGAAGGGAACCTCAACAACCACATAGGCGTACCCCTCACCATACTTAAGATAAAGGCCGAGCACGAACTTGCGCTCATCGAGATGGGCGCAGGTGCACCGGGCGAGATAAGCCTCCTGACAGGCATCTCCAAGCCCACCGTAGGGCTCATCACCAATATCGGTCTGGCTCACCTGCAAGGCTTCGGTTCGATAGAGGGAGTACTGCGCACGAAGAACGAACTACCCGATTACCTCTACGCACATGACGGGGTATTCCTCCTCAATAGCGACGACCCTCTCCTCCTCAAGTCGTGGAGCGACCGCAATCCCCTCAGCTACGGCGCATCGGGGAGCTTCCTTTCGGGGCAAGTCATAGGGCATCTCCCCTACCTCTCTGCCGAGATCGAGGGACATAAGGTATCGACTCATCTTGTCGGAGCATACAATCTCTCCAATATCCTTGCCGCGGCGGCTGTGGGCAAATACTTCGACATCCCCATGGAAGAGATCTGCAAAGGGATCGAGTCCTACGTACCAACGAATAATCGTTCGCAGCTCATCTCACGCCCCGGAGGCGCACAGCTCATCGTAGACGCCTACAATGCCAATCCTTCAAGTATGGCAGCCGCCATTGCCAACCTCGCAAGCACTCCGGCAAAGCACCGGGTCGCGATCCTCGGCGATATGCTTGAGCTGGGCGAAGCATCCCATACCGAGCACATCAAGATACTGGAACTGCTCGGCAAGCATCCGGAGATAGAGCCACTTCTATGCGGGCAGCACTTCCGTCGGGCTGCCGAAGGGCGAGGGCTACGCACCTTCGATACCTCAGCCGAAGTAGCATCCTACCTCTCCTCGCACCCACTCCCTTGCGACACACTTGCGCTCATCAAGGGCTCACGAGGCATTGCCCTCGAGCGCATCCTCGATACCCTCTGATCAATCCTACCGCGAGAATAAATAGAAAAGTCCGGCAGACTCTCTGGAGCTTGCCGGACTTTTCTATTGTACCATACACCTCTTATCTTTTCTGAGCCTGCAACGACACATTGAGACTCTTCTTCCCGCCAAAGACAAAGTCGTACTCTACGGGCGTAACGAATAGGATGATATTCGTGGTATCGTTATACTGTTTCTTGAAAGCATAGAACTCTTTCTTCTTATAGAAGTAATCGTACCCTGCATCTGTCATAAGCTTTTCGAACTCACGAGTCATCAGCATCTCGCCATCTCCCCTATCCCATAGAGCGAGCGACAGGTCTTGCCAGTAGAAGCTTATCTGTTCGGGCGAGCCGATAAGCTCTGGAGCAGGCGACTTCTTCGGGTCAGACTTCGTAGTATACAGTATATATGTGCGGAGCTCTTCGGTCTTGTTGCCGGCTTGGGGTCTGAAAGTCACGATGGCCGTCTCCTCAGGATTGACCTCTCCCATGGAAGTAAGCTCGGAGAGATACGCAGATCCGAGCGACTGCTCCAGGGTCATTATTTCGGGAAGTTTCTTTCTCTGCACGAGGAGGTCTACCACGCCGGCTTCGCCCAGAGGTACTCGGTCGAAGGTCGCAAAGGGTTGCGGTTGCACATAAAGCAGGTCGAACTGCACCTTGGCACCCTGTACGGAAGCATCCATCACCACCTTTATCGCCACTCGCATCCGAGTCTCTGTATTGCGGTAGAAGATCCATTTCGTATTAGGGTCGGGCATCTTCTCATAACCGTTCTCGATAAGGAACTCTATGAACTCCTTCAGCTCCACCGGGTCACTCTGACCTTGCTTGAACCAGATCGTACTTTCAGCCCGGGCGTATACGTTGTCGCGGGCATCATTGGTATAGTAGGTCAGCATATTCATGTACTTGCTCGGGGTAAGGAACTTATACTCACCCATCAGCTTCATGTTGCTGTACTCGGCGGATTCGCTCAGGTACATCACCTCGCTACCACGAGCCAGCTCGAAGTCTATGAGGCGTCTCATGTCGAAATCCGTCGGAGGGCAAGGCAGGATAAACTTGGTCAGCCCCGGTTGCGTGATGCTTATCTCCTTGCGCTCGCCATCGATATTGATGTAGAGGTAACCTGTGCGTGCCTCCATCGTATTGTTACGAGCGACATCGAAGATAAGCAGCCCTCCACCTTTGAGGATCTTGAGCCACTTGGATGTCTCTTCGTCCATCTCCTCGATAGACCAAGTCTCGGCATTGGTCTCCAGAGTAACATACTTGACACCCCCTCTCGTGGGGATCGTGACCTCGGTATCCGACAGCGAGAGTACTATATCCGCTTTGGTCTGCCGCACCTCGATCTTACCATTGGCAGCACCTGCCAGGACCACCACCGTGGCCTTTCGCTCATGCCCTTTGAGGTTGGGGCTCGCCTCTACCGTGAGCTTATCTCCGCTACGCGAGACGGTAAGCCACTCGCTATCGGTCGAGAACGCCGACCATTCACTTCCCGTTGAGGTAACCGTGATGACCTCTCTGCCGCCATCCTTGGCAAATGTCAAGTCCTTGGCAGATAACGACACACTCGCCTCTTCGACATCCTGCTGCCGACAACCGACAAAAGACAGGAGCATCAGCGCAAAGAACATTGCGCATTGAATACATCGTTTCATAGTTAAATAGGTTTTAGTTGGGTTGTAAATATAACTTTCGTATCCCAAAAATACCAAAAACCGAACACGAAGAAAGCATAAGTCCACCATAATTTCAGGCCGGCTCCTCCACTACTTTCGGGCAACTAATCGCGACGTACCGCAAGAAAACTTCCGACTTACCGCACAGAGAGTTGAAGCCAGGGGCTGCAAGGTAGTTTTCAGCCGCGGAAAAGTAATCTTCAGGGGCTGAAAAATACTTTTCCTCCCCTGAAAACGAGATGGGTCCCCAATCCGAAGAGGGTTGTGACCGGACTCTGCCCTCCTGACACCGGGCAGAGTGCGAGGGAGGGGTCGGGCCGGGATTTTTGCAGTCTCGTACATAGTTTGTATATTTGCGGTGCACTGTATTGAAATATGAGTGTCCCGTGACCAGGTGGTTCACGAGTATTTTAATGTGACAATATAAAGAGAAAGACTATGAACTTGAAGAGATTTACGATGCTTATGCTTGCCCTCCTGTTCACACTCGGAGTGACAGAGCTTAATGCACAGAACAAAGCAAAGATAGAAGTGCCACAAGACACGCACGACTTCGGCAAGATAAAGGAGTCGGACGGGCCCGTGAGACACGTCTTTGAAGTAAAGAATACCGGGGATGCCCCCCTTGTCATCACACGTGTTATGTCTTCGTGCGGATGCACTACGCCTTCGTTCAACCGCGAGCCGATAGCTCCGGGCAAGACAGGCAAGATCACCGTAGAGTACAACCCCGAAGGACGCGTGTATCCGTTCGTAAAGACCATCTCGGTATACAGCAACGGCAAGGAAGGCCCTTACGTCTTGACCATTAAGGGAGAGGTGATCAAGTAAGCCCTGAACGTATAACATCCAACAGATTATACCTCACAGTGTCACAATCCTCCGGACTCCGTATGACGGAGGTTCGGAGGATTTTTTATTTCTCACTATGGACCCAATACAACCTCAATCCCCTACGCCTCCCCTGCCGTCCTACTTCGGACACATCATGCGCTACGGACTCATCCTCGGAGCATATATGTCGCTGCACTTCGCTTCCGTACTGCTCACACAGTGGAGTGGCTTCTGGGCATTCGTCTACTTCGGAATGCTTCTCGGGCTGCCCGTGATCATCGTACTCTTTGCCCGTGACTACCGCCGGAAGGTACGCAACGACAGGATGACTTACCTGGAGTCCGTAGGCTTCATGCTCGGGATGTACCTCTGTGCCATGATACCATTCTTCCTCACCGCCTACGGGGTACTGTCGGTACTGATGGGCAATCCGGTGGTCATAGAGACGATGACCCAGATGGTAGATACCCTGGCACAGCGATACGAAGGCAGCCCCGCAGAGATGGAGGCTGTACGCTCGATACTATACAAGACCCCACAGGAGATGGCGTTGCAGTATGTAGCGACCTCGATGTTCCTGGGGACTATCTATATTTACTTTGCAGCACTGTTCGTAAAAAAGTCATGATGAGGATGAATGAACATACCTATAGAGAGTTCGACCTATCTATCGTCGTACCTCTATACAACGAGGAGGAGTCCCTGCCCGAACTGCACGCATGGATACGCCGTGTCGTAGAGAGAGAGGGACTGAGCACCGAGGTGATATTTGTAGATGACGGCAGTACCGATGGTTCGTGGGCAGTCGTGGAGCAACTCGCCGCGACAGACCCGCTCATAAGGGGGATACGCTTCAGTCGCAACTACGGGAAGTCGCCCGCCCTCCACGTGGGGTTCGAGGCGGCACGTGGGCAAGTCATCATCACGATGGACGCAGATCTCCAAGACTCTCCTGATGAGATACCGGACCTCTACCGCATGATCGTAGAGGAGGGATACGACCTCGTGTCGGGCTGGAAGAAAAAGAGGTACGACCCCCTCTCGAAAACCCTGCCGACAAAGCTATTCAATGCCACAGTAAGACGCTTCTCCGGCATCAAACTTCACGACTTCAACTGCGGACTCAAAGCGTACCGGAGCGAAGTCGCACACAGTCTTGAGATATACAATGATATGCATCGCTTCATGCCTTATATGGCAAAGCTGTCGGGATACTCGCGTATCGGAGAGAAAGTGGTAGAGCACAGAGCCCGAAAGTTCGGAACGTCAAAGTTCGGGATGGATAGGTTTATCAACGGTTATCTGGATCTGTTGGTACTCTGGTTCACAGGGAAGTTCGGTCGCAAGCCGATGCACTTCTTCGGGCTATGGGGCAGTGTGATGTTCTTTGTCAGCTTTATCGCCCTTGCCATCATATTGGTAGATAAGTTCATTGCGCTAAAGTCCGGACACCCTGCCCCTCTCGTCGCCTCCACCCCCTACTTCTACTTCTGTCTCGTAGGTATCATCCTCGGCGTACAGATGTTTCTTGCCGGTTTCATTGGCGAGCTCTTGTCACGGCAATCCCCTACCCGCAACCAGTACATTATCCGACAACAGTTCTGATCCTCCCTGATATGAAACATCCCTCACCCGGTAGCATCCTCGCCGTAGTCGCAACGCTGATCTGTCTCTGTTCGTGCGTAGGTAGCCGCGAGCAGTATTTCAAGGAGAGCGGCTCCCGGTTCCACACGTTGTACAATATCACTTACAAGAGCGACAGGCTACTGACCGCAGAGATAGACTCCGCGATGTCGGCATTCAACGCATCGCTCAACCCGTTCGACTCTACCTCACTCATCTCTCGCATCAACCGCAACGAGACCGACTCTCTCGACCATATGCTTGTCGAAGTACTCACTACCGCCCATGAAGTCAGTAGGGCATCGGCAGGGGTTTACGACATTACGGGGGGACCTCTGTTCAATATCTGGGGCTTCGGGACCCTAAAGGGAGTGACACGCCCCGCGACACAGGCGGAGATAGATAGCATTATGACCTTCGTGGGTTACGAGAAGATTACGATCGACCCCATGCAAATGCGCATCATGAAGTCCGACCCTCGCATCAATATCATCCCGTCGTCGCTCTCCAAGGGATACGTCACAGACCTCGTCGCTACCGTACTTGAAGCTCATGGCGTCACGGACTATATGGTGGAGATAGGGGGAGAGATCGTCTGCCGTGGCGTAAATCCCAAAGGGGACTGCTGGCAGGTCGGCATCAATCGCCCGATAGAAGACAACACTTCTCAGGTAAATGAGGTGATGAACAAGGTAGCCCTGTGCGACAAGGTTGGGCTTGCATCCTCGGGAGACTACCGTAACTTCCACCTCCTTGACGGACAGAAAGTGAGCCACACCATAGACGTGCGCACGGGATACCCGGCACACCAGGACTTGCTTAGCGCAACGGTCATCGCTCCCTCCTGTATGCTTGCCGATGCTTGGGCGACTACGTTCATGGCTCTTGGCTATGAAGAGAGCGTACACCTCTTGGCTTCCCTCCCGGACCTCAAGGTCATCTTCATCTACGCAGACGCACAGGGACACCTCAAGACCTATGAGCGTGGCATAGAAACCCACCCTATAAACTGACAAAGATCGGGGAAAACCCTCCCGGACATCCTATGACTTCCACACCTACATATACACACTCCTTTGCCGACATCAGGATCCTGCGATACAGGGTTCCGGGCTTCGAGGCTCTTCCTTTACGTACCAAGCTCTTCCTCTACCATCTATCCGAAGCCGCTCTTGCAGGACGGGACATCATCTTTGCCCAGCACCACAGGCTCAACCTCGCCGTGCGTCACCTCGTAGATGCGCTTATCGAAGCAGGCTATACCGATGTACGAGAATACGCCCATAGGGTATGGTTCTCGTCGGGAGTGCATCATCACTACGGGGAGAGCAAGTTCGTCCCCACCTGCTCCCGAGCGGCTCTCGCCGAAGCAGCGGCAAAGCTCCCGGAGGAGGTGCTTAGGAAGTTCACCGATGCCCGCATCTCCATCCCCGACCTCGTGGACTTCATCTGCGATCCTCGTACAGATACCGTACGTCGTGCCGATGGGGAGGAGACAAGCCTTATCGAACGCTCTTCCGTAAACTTCTATGGCGAAGGCATCTCTACCCAAGAAGCCCGAGAGTACTACCACGAAGTGGCAGAGGAGGGTACGTACAAGATTGCGCCCGGGCTCAACTCTCGCCTCATGCGCAACTCCGGAGGGAGACTCGTCGAAGAGGTAGCCTGTACCGGCGGATTGTACGACGCTGCTCTCCGCAGGGTAGTCCGTCACCTCAGAGATGCCGTGGCGACCTCCCCCACACCTGAGATTGCCGAGGTGCTGGAGCGATTGATTCGCTACTACGAGTCGGGAGATCTCAACGACTTCTACGACTACTCCGTCCGCTGGGTCGGACACAGCGACCCCTCCGGCGTGGACATCATCAACGGATTTATAGAGACCTACACCGACCCTCTCGGTCTCAAAGGGAGCTGGGAGTCGGTCGTGCAACTCACTGATCCGGAAGGGAGTCGCCGCACAGCCGTCATTGCTGAACACGCATCGAGCTTTGAGGCTCGTTCTACCATAGAGGAGGAGTTCAAGAAAGGGGAAATCAAGGGCGTCTCTGCCGCTGCGATCAATGTCGTAATGCTTGGCGGCGATGCTTTTCCCGCCTCTCCCCTCGGCATCAACCTACCAAACGACGAACACATACGTGCTACCTACGGATCCAAGTCCGTCACGCTCACCAACATAGCCGAAGCCATCGATGCCGACAGTGCGGGGAGCGGCACGACAGAAGCCTTCTTCCTCACAGACGAAGTACGCACACGACAGCTACGGTACGGCACACTTGCAGGTATGGTACACACAGATCTCCACGAATGTCTCGGACATGGGTCGGGACGCCTTGCCGACGGAGTGACGGGCGATGCCCTTGGCACCTACGACTCCGCTATCGAAGAGGCACGTGCAGACCTCAATGCCCTCTATTTCATTGCCGATCCCGAGATGGTGCGGCTCGGCATCCTCCCCGACACCGAAGCATACAAGGCAGAGTACGATCGCTATATGACCAATGGCCTTATCCTGCAGCTCGCCCGTTTACAAGCGGGAGAGCCGCTGCGCCAAGCCCACATGCAGAACCGCGCCCTCATCTCTCGCTATATCCTCGACCGGGCAGACGCCAGCATCGTCTCCCTCACGAAGTCGGAAGGGCACTACTATGTCGAGATCTCCGACTACGAAAGGCTAAGGACGCTCTTCGGCGAAATGCTTCGCATGATACAACGGGTCAAGAGCACGGGCGATATAGAGACTGCACGCCGACTTATCGAGCAGTACGGCACTACGGTAGATCCCGACATACACCGTAGCGCATCGGAGCGATACCGTGCGCTGGGGCTGGCACCCTTCAGAGGATTTCTCAATCCCCGGATGACGCTCCGCAAGGATGCCTCCTCGGGAGAAGTCACAGATGTCATCCTTGACTACGAGGAGACTTACGAAGAGCAGATGCTGCGTTACGGCAAAGAGTACGCCACCCTGCCCCTATCTGACCAAGCCGATATGCCCAATCACCCCGACGGGAAGTGGCGCGATACCCTCAACACTCTCCGTACCCGGCTCCGCCGTGCCATGGATGGTGTGGTGGCAGAGAGTATGCGGAGCAAGGGCGTACTCTATCGCATCAACTTCGGTGTCACGCTTCCCCGCTTGCAAGATATGGCTCGTGCCCTGCCCCGTGATAAAGATCTCGCTCGAGTGATGTGGCAGAAGGATGTACGGGAAATGAAACTCCTTGCCACGATGATATACCCCGTCGAAGCCCTGACCCAGGACGAGGCATACAAGATGTGCTACGAGTCGCCCTACGTTGAGGTAAGCGAACAGCTCTCCCTGCACCTCCTCATGCACACCCCTTACGTAGAGCACCTCACCCTTAGGCTCTGGCAGAAGCACTCTTCCCATACCGAGCAGACAGCCATCATACCATACATCCTCATGACCCGTATGCTGATGAGTGGAGACAAGGGTTATCAGCTGCGAGCCGAACTGATACGCCATGCCTCACGAGACCTAAACGCCCCCGCAGGATCGCTTACCGCATATATGCTCAATGCCCTCACACGCCTTGCGGAGCGGGACGAGCGTGGCAGAGCTCTCGTGAGTGCGTTCGTCGAGGAGCATAGAGACAGTCCGACCCCTCACCCTATCGTCGAGGCGTTGTACGCTACGCTGAGCACGGAGGAGCGCCCCTGATCACGGGAGGGAGGGCACGCGAAGTCTCCGTATATCGGGGTCGGACTCCTTCGGTGCCGGACATAAACTTCTCGATTACGGGACATAAATCTGTATCCCGGGGCTGAAAATGACTTCTCCGCCCCTGATTACTGCTTTTCAGCCCCTGAAAATTACTTTCCCGTAGCGGAACACAACTGCGGATGCGGTAAAGCCGAAGTATCTTACCGGACACTCCGCCATCCGTTCCTTACTCCGAGCAGGTACCCTATGACAAAGTGCCCCCTGAGTGTCGAGCAACGGACACTCAGGGGGCACCTCTCTTATCTGTACACAACCTCGCCTATACGTGACAAGATCGGAGACTTATCACTTGATCACACCAAGCTCCTTACCGATCTTGATGAAGGCGTCGATTGCCTTATCGAGGTGCTTGCGCTCGTGAGCCGCAGAGAGCTGCACACGGATACGTGCCTCGCCCTTCGGCACCACAGGATAGTAGAAGCCGGTCACATAGATACCTTCGTCAAGGAGACGCGCAGCGTACTTCTGTGAGAGCGGAGCATCGTACAGCATCACCGCACAGATGGCAGACTGAGTAGGCTTGATGTCGAAGCCTGCAGCCGTCATCTTGTCACGGAAGTAAGCAACATTCTCCATGAGCTTGTCGTGCAGTTCGTTGCTCTCCTTGAGCATCTTGAACATCTCAAGCCCTGCCCCTACGACTGCGGGAGGGATAGAGTTGGAGAAGAGATACGGACGAGAACGCTGACGAAGCATCTCGATGATCTCCTTGCGACCGGTAGTGAAGCCACCCACAGCACCACCGAAAGCCTTACCAAGCGTACCCGTGTGGATGTCGATACGACCATATACACCATACTTCTCGGCAACACCGCGACCCGTAGCACCCACTACACCTGCAGAGTGGCACTCATCGACCATCACAAGTGCGTCATACTTGTCGGCGAGATCGCATATCTTGTCCATCGGAGCCACATTCCCGTCCATAGAGAATACGCCATCGGTTACAATGATACGGAAACGCTGTGCTTGAGCTTCCTGAAGACACTTCTCGAGCTCCTCCATATTGGCATTGGCAAAGCGGTATCTCTTCGCCTTACAGAGCCGTACGCCATCGATAATCGATGCATGGTTGAGACTGTCGGAAATGATAGCGTCCTCCTCCGTGAATAGAGGTTCGAACACTCCTCCATTGGCATCGAAGCAGGCGGCATAGAGTATCGTGTCCTCCGTCTTGAAATAGTCCGAGATAGCTTGCTCGAGCTGCTTGTGGATATCTTGGGTACCGCATATGAACCTCACGGATGACATACCGAAGCCGTGCGTATCCATCGCACTCTTGGCTGCACTGATGAGTCGAGGATTGTCCGATAGTCCGAGGTAGTTGTTGGCGCAAAAGTTGAGGACTTCTTTCTCTCTTCCCCCATCGTTTACCTTGATTTCCGCGGTCTGCGGGCTGATGATGATGCGTTCTTCTTTATAGAGACCGGCGTTCCTAATCTCTTTTATCTCACTCTGGAGATGGTTCTGAATTTTCCCGTACATAGTTATTTAGGTTTGAGATTACGTTTATTTTGGGCGTAAAGGTACGGATTTATTTGTGTTCCGTCCCTTTCTCTGCCCGAAATAATGCGTTACCGGCACGAGGTTTCAGGAGTTTGTCGCAAGCAATGTGCGCACGCTCATCGACCTCCGGCGTACAATACTTGGAGACGATATTGATCACCGTGGTCGCTACAACCAGATCGTCGGCATAACCTATCGCGGGCAGAAGGAAGTCGGGTACGAAGTCGAGCGGCAAGATGAAGTAACCGAGTGCCCCGAGGATGTACATCTTCTTGCGCAAAGGGGTGCTCGGGGCCTTGAAAACATAGTACAACCGCAGCATCGGCATCAGCAACTCTCGACCCACGACATACTTAATCCGTGCGAGCTTTCCCGCAAAACCCGACTCGGAGAAGTGCTTAGCGTATCTTTGAAAATCACTAAAAAAGGTCCTTCTTATATTTCTAATTTTACTTCTTTCCCGCATTTTCATGTCTGGATATATATATCAATCGTTAAGTATTGCCGGAACAGTCTCAAGTCGCATAACCATCTGTGAACTAAAAGAAAACGAACGAATATACATCTTTCTACGGACTTTCGGTCATTTCTTCCGCAGATGTTGATGCCCGCAAGTCGTTAATTATATAAAAAGACGCAGTTTTGTCGATTTATCTTTGTACTTTTGGATACTGAAAGATCCTAATCGGGTCTTCAGTATATCCACAAATGTTGAACTCGCTTTCCCAAGATACAAAATATGAATCATACTACTGCACCTAACGCCTTCATAGACGAAGACCTCGTTCGTCTGCAAGATAACATGTTCAACTTCGCTCTCTCTCTCACGGCAGATAGGGAGACGGCGGAGGATCTAAGGCAAGAGACTGTCCTCAAGGTGCTATCCAATAGAGATAAGTTCCGCGAAAACACCAACTTCAAAGGGTGGGTCTTCACGGTCATGCGTAACCTCTTTATCAACAATTATCACCGAATCGTCCGCACTCATTCCATTATCGATACCAATGCCGACCTGGCATACGTAGGGGTCCAAGACGATAACTCCGGGCTCTCTACCCCGTATCATGAGCTAAGCCTCAAGGAGATCAACGGTGCGATAGAGGACCTCAACGATGACCTTAAGGTACCTTTCTCAATGTACATTGCAGGATACAAATACAAAGAGATAGCAGATGCGCTCAACCTACCCATAGGTACAGTCAAGAGCCGCATATTCTTTGCACGTAAAAAACTGCAAGAGATGCTCTCCGACTACGTGAAGTAATACAATAAGGATACGAACATAAACGATAAAGCCCGACAATAGAGATTGTCGGGCTTTATCGTTCTTAGTACAGTCTGTAACGTACAGGACGATGTCGAGAGTAGATAGCGAGTGAAGCGGAGTAGGAAAGCCGGCAATAAACTATCGCACAAAGCAACATCGAGAATAGGTCATTCAATTGGGCTTTTGCGCATATCGTTCCGGACTCTACCGCACCCTTTACGGAGTGATGAGGATACGGAAGTCCGCCGGGTGCAGTAGGATTGTCCCTGATGGTACTACTTCGTCGGTCAAGGCATCGCGCATCTCACGGTCGAGACGGTACTCTACGGCGGAAGAGGTCTGGAAGTTGCCCACGGCTATTAGCTGTCTGCTGCCCTGCCCTACGGTGACTGTGCGCACCGCAGACCAGATCGACGAAGATACTTGCCACGCAAAAGGAGTCTCCCGATCCCACAGGTCAGGATGGAGATGCCGCAAGGCTATGATCTTTCCATAGATACCGGCAAGTTCCTTTCTCTCCACTTCATTGAGCTGGCTTACCCACACCGGCTTGCGTCCGGTACGACCACCCTCATTGATAGATACGTCATAACCATACTCGCCATACTGCCAGAGCATCTTGGGGCCCGGTACGGTGAAGAAGAAGGCCACATTGAGTTGCAGGCGTTTCATCCGTTTGGCGAGGTCGCTTTTTATATCTCCGTTGCCATAAGTCCGCTGCTTGTAGGCCACACGTTCCTCATCGTGACTCTCCATATACCCTACGAGCGAACCATAAGGCATACTGCTTCCGGTGTAGAGACGGTCGAAGCCGCTCTGCTCTCCCCACCCCATCGCCGCCTGGGCATACTCATGGTTGAGGTTGCGCCAGAGCATCATGCCCACCTGAGCCAGTTCGCGCTCCTCCCGCTCCTCGGCAAAGTGTTCGAGGATGGTATATGCGCCCGGCTTGGCTTCCTGTATCGCACTGTGATACTCCTTGAGGATGGTGATACGACTTGCGTCATACTGCCCCGCCGTGGCCTCATTGCTCTGCGTCTGCGTCAGGCCTTTGGAGAGGTCGAAGCGGAACCCGTCGAAACGATACTCCTCAAGCAGGAATACAAGGTTGCGTTTGACCAGCTCGCGGGTACGCACCGATTCATGGTTGAGGTCGTAGAAGACACTGTACGGGTGCGGGGCAGAGACATTGAAGTAAGGGTTATTTGCCAGAGGCTTTCCCCCCGAAGCATAGAGACGGTATAGGGGACTTCCCTGGTCTTGGTGGTTATACACCACATCGAGGATCACGGCAATCCCCTCGGCATGACAGGCATCGACGAACTCCTTGTACTCCACCCTCGTCCCATAGGCCTTGTCCATGGCAAAGTAAAATATGGGATTGTATCCCCACGAGTCGTTGCCCGAGAACTCCTGCACCGGCATCAGCTCGATGGCATTGATGCCAAGAGCCTTCAGCTCGTCCAGCCTCGCCCGTGCTCCCTTGAGGTCTCCGGTGGTGGAGAAGTCCCTCAAGTGCATCTCATAGATCACGAGATCATCCGGAGCGGGCGGCACGAAGTCGCTGTGCTTCCAGGTATACGCCTGCTCTCGCAGCGTGAAGGTGGAGACATACCCCGAGGTCTTCCCCCGCGGATACTGCGACACAGTACCGGGGAGATCCGCATCTTCGGGAGCCAGAACCTTTAAGGTGTAGGGGTCGGCTATGCGCAAGCCCTGCTTCTCTTCGTTGAAGAGGTAGTACTGGAACGCATACTCTCTCTCCGGCTCCAGATCCTCGATGGTGATCCACCAAAGTCCCTTGGCGTCATCTCTGTACATCGCATACTTGCCGGTCAGGCTCCAGTCGTTGAAGCTCCCTATCACATAAGCGTGCTTGTAGGGGCTCGCTCCCTGCTTGTCCTTGTCATCGAGGACGAGGGTAACGCTCCTGCCGTCGGCATGGATATTGATACCTTCCCGGAAGTTGCCCGTGAGGGCACGGCTCTGTGCCTGCGGGAGCGACACCCCTGCGTCAGATACTGCGAAGAAGTAATCGCTCGGCAGTCCCTTTTTCGAGCCAT
>JBHBLB010000085.1:0-42972 GCA_041791495.1 Porphyromonas sp. | reverse complement strand
TTTTTTCTCACTATGCGGTATTTTGCTAACTTTGTGTGCCTTAGAAATCAGGAAACGAGTATGGATTTCGGTGATGGATTGGGTGTAAATAAGAGAATAGTCATTCCACAAACAAATTTATTTAGAGTATTATGGAGATTATAAAGATCGTAGGGCGCGAAGTATTGGACTCGCGCGGCAATCCTACAGTTGAGGTAGATGTTCACTTGGCTTGCGGTGTCGTAGGTCGTGCTGCCGTACCTTCCGGAGCATCTACGGGTGAAAACGAAGCCCTCGAGTTACGTGACGGTGACAAAAGCCGCTATCTCGGCAAGGGCGTTCTTAAGGCTGTACGCAACATCAATGACGTAATCGCTCCCGAGCTCATCGGCATGAGCGTGCTTGACCAACGCCTTATCGATACGAAGATGCTCAGGCTCGACGGTACCAAGACCAAGAGCAAGCTGGGTGCCAACGCTATGCTCGGCGTATCTCTTGCGGTAGCCAAGGCAGGTGCAGAGTATCTCGGTGTCCCCTTGTACAGATATATCGGTGGAGTCAATACGTTTGTATTGCCTGTGCCTATGATGAACATCATCAACGGGGGCTCGCACTCCGATGCTCCCATCGCATTCCAGGAGTTTATGATTCGTCCTGTCGGTGCGGCTTCGTTCCGTGAAGGCCTCCGTATGGGTGCAGAGGTATTCCATGCCCTTAAGAAAGTGCTCCACGACCGTGGCCTAAGTACAGCGGTAGGGGACGAGGGGGGATTTGCTCCGGCACTGAATGGTACAGAGGACGCTCTCGAGTCTATCCTCGAAGCGATCCGCAAGGCAGGCTATGAACCCAAGAAGGATGTCACCATCGCTCTCGACTGTGCCTCTTCGGAGTTCTACAACGACGGGGTGTACGACTACACCAAGTTTGAAGGCGATAAGGGTGCCAAGCGTACTCGTGAAGAGCAAGTGGCTTACCTAAGTGAGCTTGTCTCCAAGTATCCTATCGACTCCATCGAAGACGGGATGGACGAAGGCGACTGGGAGGGATGGAAGATGCTTACCGATGCTATCGGAGGTAAGTGCCAGCTCGTTGGCGACGACCTCTTTGTGACCAACGTAGAGTTCCTCAAGAAAGGTATAGAGCTCGGCTGTGGCAACTCTATCCTTATCAAGGTAAATCAGATAGGTACGCTCTCCGAGACCCTTGATGCCATCGAGATGGCGCACCGTCATGGCTACACTTCTGTGACATCTCACCGCTCGGGTGAGACCGAAGACGCGACGATTGCCGACATTGCCGTGGCTACCAACTCGGGACAGATCAAGACGGGTTCGCTTAGCCGTTCGGACCGTATGGCTAAGTACAACCAGTTGCTCCGCATCGAAGAGGAACTTGGTGAGCTTGCGCAGTATGGCTATAAGCGTGTGAAGTAATTCCGGTACGTAATACAAATCATCGGGAAAGGGGACTGTGTCGGGTTACTGACGCAGTCCCTTTTGCATTCCATGGGCGACTGGTATCGTCTGTGTCATGGCGAGGAGTATTTCGGGTCCGGGTACAAACTTCAGGGTTACGGTTCAAGAACTTGTTTTCAGGAGCGGGAAACTGCTTTTCAACTCCTGAAAATTAGAAATCTGCTCCTGAAAACCACTTTTCCACTCCTGAAACCTGCTTCGGGTGCGGTAGAGCTGAGGTTTCGTGCCGCACCCGAAGTAGGTTCTCTTCCCCTTCCGTTACTCATCCGGGACTCTATCGAGTACAGCACAAAGGGCGAAGTCCCCTGCGTCTCAAGTATAGACGCAGGGGACTTCGCCGATCGTGGATATATATCGGTCAGATAAGGCACTCGAGACGGAAGCGATTGAGTACGGTAATCTCGCGCTTGTCCCAAGTAATAAGTCCGTCACTGACGAGCTCTCCCATCGTACGAGACAGAGAAGGACGCTGCACCCCGAGGTGGTCGGCAAGCTGAGTGAGCGTGCGGGTGAGGGGGAATGTGGGGCATTCGGGTGTAGTGCGTTCGAGGATATGTAGGGCGAGCTTGCCTTTGAGACTCTTGATGGACATCATCTGTACCTTGTTCGACAGGAAGACAGCTACGTTAGAGTTGAGACGCATGAAGTTAAGGAGCAGTAGCTCGTTCGCTCTTAGTTCCTCAAGCCACCTATCCTTTTCGATGATATGAAAGGTAGTAGGCTCAGCCGCAATGACATCGACGGGATACATATTGTGATCGGCAAATAGAAATGCCGGGGCAAGCGGACGCAATGCTTCGATGAAATCTATCTCGACGACATTGCCTTCCTTCGTGATCATCTCCGTACGCAGGCTGCCACAGATGGGTAGGTAGAGCTGCCGTACCGTATCTCCCTGACGTACGACGTACTCTCCCTTGGCATACTCCCGCACGGACGCGGTGCAGCGATGCAGCGTGGCGACGGCTTCGTCGGGAGACAGTCCCATAAATAGCGGACTGCGTGTGAGGTTGGAGTAGTCTGTCTTCATGTCCGTGTTTCTTTGATATTTGTCGATAAAGATAACCTTTTTGCCGATATGAGCGTGAAGGTTGGGAGGCGTAAGGTGTAGGGATACGGTGAATTATCCTAATCTTTTAGCTATCTTTGCCCTTGATGTCGTCTGTGTGTTGCTATCAGAGAGGATAGACATCCGAACATTTTACTACATAAGATATCTATGTCACAAGAGAATTTGTTTAAGAAGATCGTTTCGCACTGCAAAGAGTATGGTTTTGTCTTCCCTTCGTCCGAGATTTATGACGGTTTGGGAGCTGTGTATGACTATGGTCAGAATGGTGTGGAGCTCAAAAATAATATCAAACGTTACTGGTGGGACAGCATGACCCTGCTCAATGAAAATGTGGTAGGGATAGATAGTGCAATCTTTATGCACCCTACAATATGGAAGGCATCAGGGCATGTGGATGCGTTCAATGACCCACTCATAGATAATAAGGACTCGAAGAAACGTTATCGCGCAGACGTCCTTATCGAAGATTACCTCGCTAAGCTGGACGAAAAAGTAGACAAAGAGGTGCAGAAAGCAAGCAAACGTTTCGGCGAAGCCTTCGACGAACCACAATACCGAGCTACCTCACCCAAGGTCCTTGAGATCACGGCACAGAAGGAGGCGGTACACAATCGCTTTGCCACAGCACTCAATGATAATAATCTCGAAGAGCTACGTCAGATCATCATCGACTGTGAGATCGTGTGCCCGATCAGCGGTACAAAGAACTGGACAGAAGTGCGTCAGTTCAACCTGATGTTCGCTACCGAGATGGGGTCCACTGCGGACGGAGCGATGAAAGTCTACCTTCGCCCGGAGACTGCTCAGGGCATTTTTGTCAATTACCTTAACGTACAGAAGAGCGGACGTATGAAAATCCCCTTTGGTATAGCACAGATCGGCAAGGCATTTCGCAACGAAATTGTCGCAAGACAATTCATCTTCCGCATGAGAGAGTTCGAACAGATGGAGATGCAGTTCTTTGTCCGTCCGGGGAGCGAATTGGACTGGTTCGAGAAGTGGAAGGCAACCCGTATGAAGTGGCATCGGAACCTTGGCTTCGGAGAGCACAAGTATCGCTTCCACGATCACGATAAACTCGCTCACTATGCCAACGCAGCGACAGATATAGAGTTCGAAATGCCTTTCGGCTTCAAGGAAGTGGAGGGGATACACTCACGTACTGACTTCGACTTGTCCAGCCACGAACAGTACAGCGGTAAGAAACTGAGGTACTTCGATCCCGAACTCAACGATAGCTATGTCCCCTATGTCGTAGAGACTTCCATAGGAGTGGATCGACTCTTCCTGAGCATCCTCTCTGCATCATATACAGAAGAGGAGCTGGAGAACGGAGAAACGAGAGTAGTATTAACGTTCCCCGCACCGCTCGCTCCGGTAAAACTCGCAGTACTTCCCTTGGTGAAGAAGGACGGGTTGCCAGAGGTGGCTCGTAAGATAATAGATGAATTGAAGTATGACTTCGCATGTCAGTATGACGAGAAGGACTCCATCGGACGTCGTTATCGCCGTCAGGATGCTATGGGGACTCCATTCTGTGTGACGATAGACCATGAATCCCTGACCGATGATATGGTAACCATCCGTTACAGAGATGATATGCGCCAAGAGCGTGTGCCGATCTCTCAACTTAGAAGTATCATAGGTGAGAAGGTTAGTATGAAGAGTTTGCTCTCGGGGCTTTGATACCTCCTCGGTAGTTTCCCTATAAGTGTGTTATCCAGAACCTATATCGATATGAATAAATGTATGTCAAGATTTGCATTGGTACTGATGCTGCTGGTAGGACTGACCCAGACGGCTTGTAACGAGACCGAGCCGGTTGTGGTGACAGAATACCAACGCAAGAATGACGCTTTCGTAGAAGTGGTAAGCAAGCAGGCGGACTATACAAAGCTACTTTTCTTAAATGAGGAGTACCCTATCTACTATCGTGTACTGAAGAGTGCATCGACGGAGAATAAAGATAAGAAACCTCTTCAAAACAGTAAGGTAAGCGCCTTTGTAAAGGGCGTAATCCCCAACATACAACTTCTCAATGTCGAGGAGATAAAGGCCCTGAAGAGTGTAAGTGAAGTAATAGCACAAGGGCAAGTCTTTCAGCAACTTCAAGACTCCCCTTCTCCCCTTTGGGTGTACAATCGTGATACATCGAGCTCAGAGGGATCCTCGATAAAGGGAGTGCAGATTGCACTTCAAAATATGGCTGTTGGCGATAAGTGGGAGGTCGTGGTACCTTGGCAGTTAGGCTATGGTCAGTCATATTATTCCGTGATTCCCGGATACTCTACCCTTGTGTTTGAGATAGAGTTGGTAGAGATACTCCAGTTGTGACCGATCATAGTACGTAGCGATGATAGAAGGACCCAATATATCTCTATCCTGTGACGGGGAAGCCGTTGAGATGGAGTTGGTAGATCCGCCGGTTGTGTGCTAATCATAATATGTAAAGATGACAAAAAGACCCAATATACTTCTATCCAACGATGACGGAGTTTTCGCTAAAGGGCTTGAAGAACTCATAGTCGCTCTCTCTGATCTCGGTGATATCACGGTGGTTGCTCCGGATAAACCTCGTAGCGGTAGCTCAAGTGCCCTTACTACTACCGTACCTATCCACTTCGATTGTGTGCGTACTGATCCCGGCGTGACTATATATAGTTGTAGCGGGACTCCGGCGGATTGTGTCAAGTTGGCACTCAACGAGATCGTGACAACCATGCCCGACCTTGTCGTTGCCGGTATCAATCATGGGGGGAATCAGGGTATTTCGGTCAATTATTCCGGCACTCTTGGGGCTGCTATCGAGGGTTGTATCTTCGACATTCCCTCGTTTGCCGTCTCGTTATTGCATGGTAAGCAAGAGGATGATTATTTAGATAGTTGCAGATATGCCCGTATGATTGCACGAAGGCTACTAAAGGATGGTCTGCCTAAGGGTATCTACCTCAACGTAAATGTACCCAATGTCCCTGTCGTAAGGGGTCTTCGTGTGTGCAGTCAGGCAGACGGACGCTTCTACAATGAGTATGTAAAGCATCGAACACCGACAGGGAGGGATGTCTATTGGCTATCCGGCGAACTCAAAGTGCACGAACCGGTCAATAAAAATACCGACATAATGTTGTTGGAGAAGGGATATGCCACCGTCGTCCCCTGCAGTATAGACGTGACAGACTACGAGGTGATCCAGCAGATTAAGCATTGGGAAGAGTGACCTCTTCCCTTTTTTATTTAAAAGGTAATGAAGTACTTCCTTGTTGTAGGTGAAGCGAGTGGCGATTTGCATGCTTCCAATCTGATGAAGGCCCTATTGGATCGAGATCCCGATGCGCAGTTCATGTACGTCGGAGGCGAAAAGATGCGTGCTGTGGGCGGGACTTGCGTGGCACGTTCGGAGGATTTGGCATATATGGGGGTGATAGATGTCTTGCTCCATTATGGAGATATACATAGGGGAGGCGTAGCCGTTCAAGCCGCTTTATTGGATTTTCGTCCCGATGTAGTGGTATGTGTCGATTACGCCGGCTTCAACTTTCGATACATCTTACCGTATGTCAAGGAGAAGTTACCCGCAACCAAGGTCGTTTACTACATACCTCCCAAGGTCTGGGCATGGAAGAAAAGTCGCATCGCTACGTTACGAAGCCATACCGACTTAGTGCTTTGTATCTTCCCGTTTGAGGTAGACTTTTTTGCCAGGCACCGACTTCCTCAAGCCAAGTATATAGGAAACCCGTCATTGGATACGATAAGAGACTTTGAGCGATCCGATGAGGCGGACGTCTCTTCGCTTCCGGAGAAATATATAGCACTACTTCCGGGTAGTCGTAAGTCGGAGATCCGGGCAAATCTTCCCGTTATGCTTGAAGCCGCTAAGGAATTTCCCGACTACAATGTCGTTATTGCCGGGGCTCCGGGTGTATCGCTTAGTCTTTACCTATCCATCCCGGGCGTGGAGAAGTCGGATATTTTGTTTGGCGAGACATATCAAGTCGTTCGGTATGCCCGAGTTGCGCTTGTTACATCCGGTACAGCGACGTTGGAGACTGCGCTTCTCGGCACGCCACAAGTCGTATGTTATGCTGTGCGGGGGGGGAGACTTGCCAACTTTGTGTTCAAACATTTCTTCTCCGTTTCATATATCTCTCTTGTCAATCTCGTAGCAGATCGAGAGGTTGTGAGCGAACTTTTCGGCGGACTTTTCAGGCTTGACTGTATTATCCTTGCGCTACGATCACTTCTTGCTGACGGTGCCGAACGTGCAGAGATGCTGTCAAGTTATGCCGAGGTACGCCGAAGACTGCACACCCCACACTATGCCGCTACCACGGCTGCCGAGGAGATACTCGCGCTCTTACGGTAGAGGGGGTGCTATTTATGTAGATTGAAGAGGTACTCTAGCCCACCGCCCTCTCTGTTTCGCGCCATGACGCTGCCCTTGTGTAGTGCTATGGCATTCTTGACGATAGAGAGTCCAAGTCCTGATCCCCCGGTATCGCGCGTGCGCCCTTCGTTTATCCTGTAAAACCTTTCGAACAAACGGTTGAGGTGCCTCTCGTCCTCTATTCCCCTTCCTGTATCATAAAATGAGAAGTAGAGGTATTCTCCATCATCATTGTACATACTCACCACGATCTCAATTCCCTCTCCGGCATAGCGAGCGACATTATCCGTCAAGTTCCGGAATATGGCATAGAGTAGGTTGGGATTGCCTCTGACCACTGTCCCGTCCGGGATATTCCACCTCATTTCGATATGTTTCTGTGCTAAGTCCTGCTCCGACTCTTCTCTGAGTGCCGATAGGAGCTGTGCGATGTCCACCTCTTCAAATTCAAAAGAGGCAGGGGCAGCTTCCATTTTGGTAATCATCCCCATGTCATGGATCAGTTCGGATAGTCCCAACGTACGCTTGTAGGCTTGGGCGATAAAGTGTCTGGTCTTGTCGGGATCCAGTTTCTGGTCAAGCATTGTCTCCAAGTATCCTCTTATACTTGTGATAGGAGTGCGTAGTTCGTGCGCAATGTTGCCGGTCATCTCCTGCTTCAGGCGACGAGTCTTTTCCTGCCTTGTTATGTCGTTGATGATGATCTCGAAGTCTTTGTTCTCAAAGATATTGAGTCGAAGCGAGAAGATCTTGCCGTGCTTGCTCGTCGTTGTCTCGAAATAACTGTCTGACGGGTTACTCAAGAACGCACAAACCTCTTCAAAAGATGGGTCTCCGAACAGATCCGCTGGCCTTCCCGTAGGCTCCTGCACTATGGCATTGAGTAGTCGGATAAATAATCCGTTGTAGTACTCTACCTCATGCTCTGCGGTAAAGAAGCATATCCCCTCCTCGGAGCTATGGATATGTTGCAGGAGTTTTTCCCTTTCCGTTGCTATCTCGCTGTTCATTTCCTTCAGTCGGGCATAGTTCTGAGTGATGCGTCTACCGATGGCTCCGAGCTCATCGTTCGGGAAGTTTTCATCAGAGTTCCCACCACTCTCCGATGCCGTAATGAAGTCGTGCAGCTGGCGTATGGACTTCCCGAAGCGGTTTGCTACCATATTCATCAGAAGAAGAGTGATGATGAATAGGATCAGGATGTAGTACAAGAACGTATTGTCCGACTTCAGCTTCTCCTTTATCTCCTTATCGTAGGGCAAAGCTATACGGATGAACGAGTCATTGACCCGCTTGGCATAGTAGAAGTACTCGATACCATTCGAATCCGATATACGGGCATCGCTCCCTTGCATTAGCTTGTTGGCCCTGACTATCTCCGGTCTGTCTGTGTGGTTAGGGAGTTTTGATGGGTCATTTATCCGGTTATCATAGAGGACTCTCCCGGTTTTATCTATCAAAGTTATGCGTATTTTATCGGGAAAGTGCGCCAGCACGCTATCCACAGAAGCGATAGGTCTCGATAGATGGGCGGTGTTTGCGAGGATCAAATCCGCATAAGCATTGAGCTTCTCCTCCATTGCCACCGTCTTGAACCGGCTCTCTTGAAACCGCTCAAAGACAATGATGGTGGCGGTAAAGAGGCCGAAGAGTACGGAGAAGTACAGGAAAAGTCGTGTCTTGTAGCTAAGCTTCATAATGCAGTGGGGCAAACCGATAGCCATATCCGGTACGGTTCGTGATATAGGCCCCATACTTACCCAACTTCTTGCGCAGCCTGGTGATGTGTACATCGACTGTGCGATCGGTTACGTATGCCGTCTCCTGCCATACTTTATCGAGTATCTCCTCTCTTGAGAAGATACGTTCGGGATGTTTTGCAAGGAGGATCAGTATCTCCATCTCGGTCTTCGTCAGAGCGATGCTCATACCATCTATGAGCACTTCCTTCTTTTCGATCTCGATCTCCATATCTTCGTAGACGAGGCGGTGCGATACCTCCTCTCTCGGAGTTGCGGTGCTGAGGGCTTTTCGTTTGATTACGGCCTTCACACGGGCTATGACTTCCTTGACCGAGAAGGGCTTGGTGATGTAGTCGTCTCCGCCTACCGAGAAGCCCGTCAGTAGGTCATTCTCCGTATCCTTAGCCGTCACGAAGATGAGCGGCGTATGATCTCCCGAGGAGCGCAACCGCTCAGCCATCTTGTAGCCCGACATCCCTCCCATCATCACATCCAGGAGGATAAGCCCGAAGGATGTGCTCTCCAGTATGGCAAGTGCCTCTTCGGCCGAGGAGGCACAGGTAACTTCGAAGCCCTCGCTCTTGAGGTTGAATTCCAAGATTTCGGAGATGCTCGAGTCATCGTCCACAATAAGAATGGAGTTTGGCATAATATAGTCTGTGTTGATTTGTAACAAAAATAATCATAAGTCGTTGAAAATCCTTCACACCAATAGCATAAAAGAAAGAAAAAATATGCTTCTTGTGGCTCTTTCGTCCCGATAGTCTCCTTCGAGCCCCCCTGAGAAGGAAGTGTAAAGGTCTGGCAGAGAACTTCTCGCTTAGCGTATCTGAAGTTATAGTCGGTCGCTGAAAACTGATTTTCAAGGACGGAAAACTACCTTTCTGTCCCGGATTATTAATTTTCAGGAGCAGAAAACCGTTTTGAGTCCGATCTTTCGGAAGTTTGTGACCGCATAGCGATAAATTCAAAGGGGATAGGGCGGGCGACTCTTGCCCCTTGCTTTTTTCGCCGCTTATCGGTGTCATACTCGGGGGTGCGGGCAAACTTTTGGATATCCCGTATTGTCGGGAGGAGGGAAACACTTACCTTTACCCCGAAGTGTATAGAGTCCTTTATCTCTCGATATATAATGATGTGTATGGCTGATAGTAAGGATAGAGTTACTCTCTGGAGCAGAGACTTTGTGCTGGTGACACTCGGGACATTACTTATGGCAGTGTCCTTTTACTTTTTGGTATCCCTCCTGCCGTTTTATCTCTCCGATATGGGAGCGACTGCCGGAGAGGTCGGTGTGGTACTTGCGCTATTTACCATCTCTGCTCTAGCCATCCGTCCCTTTGTGGGGTATTGGCTCGATGCTTACGGCCGTAAGCCGATTTATCTCTGTTCATTCATCCTTTTCTTTATTGTCTATTGGACATATCCCCTGGCTGCGGGGGTGCTGGGGATTGGAGCGATACGCCTCCTGCACGGTGCGTGCTGGGGTGCCTTCAGCACCTCGGCTACGACCATCGCCATCGACTTAGTACCGTCGCAACGTAGGGGAGAGGGGATCGGGATCTATGGGCTGAGCATGACGATTGCAATGGCAGTGGGGCCATTGATTGCGACAACCTTACTTGAGCGCACTACGTACCTGTACTGTCTGGTCGCGGCATTGCTGTTTTGCTTTGTCGGGCTCCTGCTCGCTCTTCGTGTGCGTGTCCCGCAGCACCGACCGGCAGCACGCAGATTGACACTCGACTATCTCTTTGCCTTCAAGGCACTTCCCCCTACGGTCATCATCATGGTGGTGATGCTGCCGTACGGAGGCTTGCTATCGTTCATCGGCTTGTACGGGCAGGAGATCAGTGCTTCGTCCGTGGGGCTCTTCTATCTGCTCCTTTCAGTAGGCGTGGCCCTCTCACGGGTCCTCAGCGGAAAGGTCTTCGACATGGTCGGTCCTTTGCTGGTCACATTGGGCGGAATGTCGCTGCTGTGCGTAGGATATGTCATGATTGCCCTATGGGATGTGCCGGAGGGATACTATCTCTCCGCACCCCTGCTCGGGCTCGGCTTCGGAATCATGATGCCGACGATGCAGGCGATGGCGAACCACAGGTTGCCGATGGTGCAGCGCGGAGCTGCCAACTCTACCTTCCTCACGGGGCTCGATATAGGCATTGGGCTCGGGATGGTACTGTATGGCATAGGCATCAAGCATTGTGGGTATATGTCGGTATTTATTATGTCTGCGGTCGTTGTGCTTCTCGCACTTCTCCTCTTCTGCATTTATGCATATCCTCACTTCCTTCGGAGCGCGAACCCCATCGAATTTGATATTAAAACGACCTGAAAACTCTACCTAAAAGTAGCGATTAAAGAAATTCATCATAAATATTCCGGCAAGATTTGCTAAACAAATATATTACCTTAACTTTGTGTAGAATCAACCCTACAGACTACAATTACATAACTATTTTTCTAACCGTTTATTCTTTAATTTATGTGGTTATTTGATTCCTCCATTGGGAAAAAAGTCCTTATGAGTATAACAGGCTTCTTTCTCATTGTGTTCTTGGTCTTTCACGGCTCTATGAACTTAGTGGCCGTCTTTTCCGAGAGCGGCTACAACGCCATCTGTCACTTTTTGGGTACAAATCCCTTGGTCCAAATTATGGTGCCGGTACTGGCGTTGGGTTTCATCGTGCATATTGTATATGCCTCTATACTGACCCTTCAGAATAGACGTGCACGCGGTAACGACCGTTATGCAAAGAGTGCCGATGTGGGTGTACAATGGGCTTCCAAGAATATGTTTGTTCTTGGCGTTATTGTTATTGGGTTGTTGGGTTGGCACCTAAGCCATTTCTGGGCAAAGATGCAACTCTATGAATGGACAGGCAGAGCTTCCGAAGAAGGGTTTGCTTTGATCCAACAGACATTCTCCAGTCCGATCGTCGTAGTCCTCTATCTTGTATGGCTCGTAGCTATATGGTTCCACCTTACACATGGCTTCTGGAGCGCATTCCAGACACTGGGATGGAACAATCAGATCTGGTACAAGAGACTCAAGATGCTCGGAGTCGTCGTGGCTACAATCATTTGCCTGATGTTCGCTTTCGTAGCTATCGCTTTCTATCTCAATAGCATTGGAGCTTGGGATTCGGTAGGACACATGTGGACCCTCGGTGAAGCTAATCATGGAACTTGCACCGGAGAAATGTAATCATCCCTTCACTCGCAAACACGATATTGTATTATGGCAAAATTAGATCCGAAAATCCCACATGGCCCATTGGCTGAAAAGTGGAGCAACTATAAGAATCATCAGAAACTTGTTAACCCAGCGAATAAGCGTCGTCTCGATGTCATCGTCGTAGGAACTGGACTTGCCGGTGCTTCTGCTGCAGCTTCGCTCGCAGAGATGGGCTTTAAGGTGTTCAACTTCTGCATTTCCGACTCCGCTCGCAGAGCACACTCTATCGCTGCTCAAGGCGGTATCAATGCCGCTAAGAACTATCAAAACGATGGTGACTCCGTATACCGCCTTTTCTACGATACGATAAAGGGAGGGGACTACCGTGCCCGTGAAGCTAACGTATACCGTCTTGCAGAAGTGTCCAACGAAATCATTGACCAATGCGTAGCGCAAGGGGTCCCCTTCGCTCGCGAATATGGTGGACTTTTGGATAACCGATCGTTCGGTGGAGCTCAGGTATCACGTACGTTCTATGCCCGAGGTCAAACCGGCCAGCAGCTACTCCTCGGAGCTTACTCTGCGCTATCTCGTCAGGTCGGGAAGGGTAATGTCAAGCTCTTCACTCGCCATGAGATGCTCGATGTAGTCATCATTGATGGCAGAGCTCGCGGTATCATCGCTCGCGACCTCGTAACAGGCAAGATCGTTCGTTTCGCTGCCCACGCTGTCGTAATCGCTACCGGTGGTTATGGCAACACATTCTTCCTTTCGACAAATGCGATGGCTTCCAACGGTTCGGCCGCATGGCAGTGCTATAAGAAGGGAGCAATGTTCGGTAACCCATGTATGGCTCAGATCCACCCGACCTGTATTCCTGTCCACGGAGACTTCCAAAGTAAGCTGACACTTATGTCTGAGTCGCTCCGTAATGACGGACGTATCTGGGTTCCGAAACGGATAGAAGATGCCGTAGCTATCAGAGAAGGCAAGCTCAAGCCTACTCAGATTAAAGAGGAAGACCGAGACTATTATCTCGAACGTCGTTATCCGGCATTCGGTAACCTTGTTCCTCGTGACGTAGCTTCCCGTGCCGCCAAGGAGCGTTGTGACGCAGGCTTCGGAGTCGGTACCGGTCAGGCCGTTTATCTTGACTTCGCAGATGCAATCAATCGTCTGGGAAAAGATGTCGTCGAAGCACGTTACGGCAACCTCTTTCAGATGTACGAAAAGATTACGGACGACAATCCTTACGAGACTCCAATGATGATCTTCCCGGCTATTCACTATACTATGGGTGGCATTTGGGTGGATTATGAGTTGCAAACTACGATACCGGGTCTCTTCGCTATCGGTGAAGCCAACTTCTCTGACCACGGAGCGAACCGTCTCGGTGCGTCAGCGTTGATGCAAGGGCTCGCAGATGGCTACTTCGTCCTCCCATATACAATTCAGAACTATTTGGCAGATCAGATACAGGTGCCGAGATTCAGTACAGACTTGCCCGAGTTTGTCGAAGCTGAGAAGGCTATCCAGGGTCGTATCAATAGGCTCATGGGTATCAAGGGTAAGCGATCGGTGGACAATCTTCATAAGGAACTTGGTCATATTATGTGGGACTTCGTAGGTATGGGACGTGATGCAGAGGGACTCAAGCACGCTATCGTCAAGCTCAAGGAGCTAAAGAAAGAGTTCTGGAGCAACGTTTATATTCCGGGAGATGCGGCAGACCTCAATGTCGAGCTCGAGAAAGCTCTCCGTCTTGCCGACTTCATCGAGATCGGTCAGCTTATGGCTCACGATGCTCTTGACCGAGAAGAGTCTTGCGGTGGTCACTTCCGTCTCGAACACCAGACCGAAGAGGGTGAAGCACTTCGCCATGATGATCGTTTCGCTTACGTATCCTGCTGGGAATACCAGGGTGAAGACAAGGATCCCGTCATGCATAAGGAGCCGCTCGAATACGAGTTTGTCGTACGTCAGCAACGTAATTACAAGAACTAATCCTTCGGTATCACACTTTCAAATAGAGAATTGATTTTATGGACAAGAATATAAACATAAAAGTAAAGGTTTGGAGACAGAGGAGTGCCAAGGAGAAAGGTTTCTTCGAGACACACGAGCTTCAAAATGTCTCTCAGGGGAGTTCGTTCCTTGAAATGATGGATATCCTCAACGAAAAGATTATCAGCGAAGGTGGTACTCCTGTGGCATTCGATCACGACTGTCGCGAAGGTATCTGTGGGATGTGCTCGCTCTATATTAACGGTCATGCGCACGGACCCGATACAGAGATCACTACCTGTCAGCTGCATATGCGTAAGTTCAATGAGGGAGATACGATCACTATCGAGCCATGGCGCTCTGCAGGCTTCCCTGTGATCCGTGACCTTATGGTCGATCGTTCGGCATACGACAAGATTATCCAGGCCGGAGGTTTCGTTTCTGTCAATACCGGTGGTGTCCCCGACGCTAACGCGATACCCATTCCTAAGCACGATGCTGACCTCGCAATGGATGCGGCAGCATGTATTGGCTGTGGCGCGTGTGCCGCTGCCTGCAAGAATGGCTCGGCGATGCTCTTTGTCTCTGCCAAAGTGAGCCAATTCGCGCTCCTTCCTCAAGGACGTGTCGAAGCAGCTCGCCGTGCAAAGGCGATGGTGTCAAAGATGGATGAGCTTGGTTTTGGCAACTGTACCAACACCCGTGCATGCGAGCTCTCTTGCCCGAAGTCTATTTCGGTGAGCAACATTGCACGTCTCAATCGTGAGTTTATCAAGGCGAAGTTCAAAGACTAAGCCATACTATAGCGTAAAAAGAAGAGGGCTGTGTATCATGATTCGATACACAGCCCTCTTCTTTTTACGCATACTATACTGTCCGCTCGGTGGTGAAATGTTGCTGAGGTCAGGCTAAAGGTGGAACGGTGATCGATCACCGCTGTAACCTACCTACAAAGAACTATCGTGGGGGCGGATTAAAGTTCCGAGACCGGGCTTAAAGTCGTATGTCGTATCATATCTGAAGAGAGAGGCTCACCGAGGAATGTCGAAGCAAGGGTCAGGAATTCATCTTTTCCCGACGTGGTAAGGTACGATACCTTGTTCCCTTTCTTGAGTCTGCTTTCCATTTCCGGATGCCTGCACAAGTAGTCAGCCAGAGCGTCCGCTACGATACTTCCTTGACTCACCACTGCTATGTGCTCCGGCACCACCTCCTTGATTCGTGGTAGGAGTAGGGGGTAGTGGGTACATCCCAGTAGGATGGTGTCTATCTCGGGATCTTTGGCAAGCAGGGCGGAGACCTCTCTTTCGACGAAGTACATTGTACCCGGGGTGGCAGCGACTTCGTTATTCTCTACGAGGGGGACCCACATGGGGCAGGCGTGCTGCGTGACGATTGCATCGGGGAAGAGGTGTCTTATCTCGATCCCGTAGGAGTCCGAAGAGATTGTCCCTGCGGTCCCTACTATCCCTATGTGCCCGTTGTGAGAAAATCGGGCTATGCTCTCTACGCTCGGACGTATCACACCGAGTATGCGTCTTGACGGGTCATGGCTCACGGGGAGGTCGTGCTGCTGGAGGCTGCGCAGGGCTTTTGCCGAAGCCGTATTGCATGCCAGGATGACAAGGGGGCAGCCCCTCTCGAAGAGATGAGCCACAGCTTCACGGGTATATCTGTATATCGTGTCGAACGAGTGTGGGCCATACGGAGCCCTGGCATTATCTCCGAGGTAGGTGAAGTCATACTCCGGCAGCCTCCTCTTCAGCTCGCGAAGTATCGTGAGACCGCCATAGCCGGAGTCGAATACTCCTATTGCCCCCTTAGACGACGGCATCGGTATTACAAAGTGGTTGTGATGTCACGACCGAAAGGCGTGAAGGCGAGCTTTGCGAGGCTGAAGTGCTTCATGCCGAAAGGCAGACCGATGATTGTGATGCATAGGACCACGCCATAGAGGAGGTGGGTAAGTGCTATGATCCATCCCGCCAACACGATCCAAAGGATATTGCCGACGCACCCAAAGATATTGGCACGAGACTCACTTACTTGCGAACCGAAGGGCCACAGCATCAGCATCGCCATCTTGAAGCATTGCACACCGAACGGTATACCTATGATTGTGATGCAGAGAGCCAACCCTGCCGCAAAGTACTCGATCGCAGTAGTGAGACCTCCCAGAAGGAGCCAGATGATATTTCCTATAAACTTCATAGTGTAAAACTAATACATTTGACAATTAAACCTGCAAACTTTTCAAAGGTACAAAAATCAATGTATTTCGCTCACTAATCCACAACTGCGTAGCCATTGTCCTATCGATCCCGGCAGTATGGCTCGGGATGGCGATGACTTCAATCGGACGCCTTGTTGTGAGTGCCGCCGATTGATTCTCTCCTTTGTGTGGTAAAATGCTTTCGGACAACGTAATCTAAAGTAATAATCAGGGGCTGAAAACTAACTTTCAGCCCTTGATTATTACTTTTCCGCTTCTGAAAACTGACTTTCAGTCCCTGAACATAATCTCGGATACGGGAAGTCGGAAGATTAGTCCCGGGACTGCGGCGTTTACCTATGATCATAGAGGGCTCAGGTGGCGGTATGGAGGCTCGATGGTGATGAGTCATGTGGATAGAGGGAGCGGGGCGTCTCTCCGGAGATATTCGGTAACTGGTTGTCGCACATCCTGTTGCTTGTGTCTTCTGGTCGAGTGTTTGAAAAAAGTTCGTAAGGTATTTGGATATTCCGTATTATTATAACTAACTTTGCACCGACGGTGCTCATGTAGGCATTCGCCTATGGGAGTTAAAAGGGAAACGAGTGTGATTCTCGTACAGTCCCGCTGCTGTGAACCTCCGAAAGCATGGTGCAAGATGCCACTGTGAGAGGTCGGTAGATGACGAGCGTATAGCTTGTGTCTAAAGGACATCATGGGAAGGCGTACCAATGTGGAGGTAAGTCAGAAAACCTGCCGTCGCAGTGCATTCTGTATCTCTCTCGAGGGTTGGAGAGGTGCCACATGTGGATTTAGTCAAATCAGATTTCCCTTTCACACAATTCATTGTGACTAAGTTTCATGTTGGTATGTAATACTAAAAAGATGCTGAGCATCTGTGAAGATGGTCTCGTCGCTTGCACACAACGTAAGAGGAGCCGGTCGCATCGCTATCGCATAGTATTGCCACCGTCTCCTCTTTTGTGCTGTTAGATAAACGGTTGAAATGTGGATAGCTCACGGATTAAATGATTATCTTTGCATATAACATATATAGAATACATACGTAATGAGTACATACGAACTAAGCGAACAAGAAATATTTAGGAGAGAAAGCTTGCAGAAGTTGAGAGATATGGGCATCGAGCCTTATCCTGCTGATGAGTATCCTGTCGATGCGTATGCGGCTGAAGTCAAGGAGACGTTTGCCGACGAAACCCCGGAGCGTGAGGTGGTGATGGCGGGACGACTGATGAGCCGTCGTATCATGGGTAAGGCTGCGTTCTGCGAGCTGCAAGACTCTTCGGGACGTATTCAGATATACATCTCCAGAGATGACATCTGCCCCGGGGAAGATAAGGAGCTGTACAATACAGTATTCAAGAAACTGTTCGATATAGGAGATATCATAGGTGTCAAGGGATATGTCTTCCGTACCAAGATGGGCGAGATCTCTATCCATGTCCGTGAGCTTGCGATCCTGAGCAAGTCGCTCCGTCCTCTGCCTATCGTGAAGGTAAAAGACGGTGTGACATACGATGCCTTCACCGACCCTGAGCAGAGATATCGCCAAAGGTATGTAGACTTGATCGTCAATCCCGACGTCAAGGATATATTCATCAAGCGTACGAAGATATTCAACACGATGCGCAACTTCTTTAACGAAAGAGGTTATCTCGAGGTAGATACACCGGTATTACAGAGTATCCCGGGTGGCGCATCGGCTCGTCCGTTCATCACGCACCACAATGCTCTCGATATCCCTCTGTATCTTCGTATCGCAAATGAGCTGTATCTCAAGAGACTTATCGTAGGAGGCTTCGACGGGGTGTACGAGTTTAGCCGTAACTTCCGCAATGAAGGGATGGATCGTACGCACAACCCCGAGTTCACTGCTATGGAAGTGTACGTGGCTTATAAGGACTATAACTGGATGATGGATATGACCGAGCAGCTGCTTGAGCGTATAGCCATCGAAGCGACCGGCGACACGAAGGTGAAAGTAGGGGAGCGGGTCATAGACTTCAAGGCACCTTATCCTCGCATCACCATGATAGATGCTATCAAGCAATATACAGGAGTGGACATCACAGGTATGGACGAGGATGCCCTCAGAGCGGTCTGCAAGCAACTACATATCGAAACGACCCCGGCCATGGGCAAGGGTAAGCTTATAGATGAGATATTCGGCGAAAAGTGCGAAGGGCACTTCATCCAGCCGACATTTATTACCGACTATCCGATCGAGATGTCTCCGCTGACCAAGAAGCACAGAAGTGTAGAGGGCCTTACCGAACGTTTCGAGCTGATGATCAATGGAAAGGAGATCGCCAATGCTTACTCTGAGCTGAATGATCCTATTGACCAGAAGGAAAGGTTCGTCGAACAGCTTAAACTCTCTGAGAAGGGTGATGACGAAGCTATGTTTATCGATATGGACTTCGTGCGTTCCCTTGAGTACGGGATGCCGCCCACGAGTGGTATGGGTATAGGTATGGACAGACTTGTGATGCTGCTCACAGGGCAGGAAAGCATACAGGAAGTCCTGCTGTTCCCGCAGATGAAGCCTAAGGCAGAGTAAAATAATCATGAGCAGTGTGTCTCGTCCTCCTCGCAGGATCAGATACACTGCTTTCGTTGAGGCTTGATAGTAAATAAGTCTTACGAGAGTAGTATGTCACATGATATGAATGAAAAGATATCCGAACCGAAGTGGAAACCCGGCAAGATCGGGATCATAGGTAGTGGCAGCTGGGGAACGGCTCTTGCCAAGATTATCTTGGCAACTCGCCCTTCTGTGGGTTGGTACTTCAGATTCAAGGATACGGTTCGGAAGTTTAAGCAAGAAGGGCACAATCCGAGCTATCTAACGTCGGTGATGTTCGATACCGACAGGATAGACTTCTATACAGATATACCTACGATCGTCAAGGAGTCGGACACAATCCTCCTTGTCACCCCTTCGCCCTATATCAAGAATACCCTAAGCAAGATCAAGCCTTCTATGCTCGAGGGTAAGTTTGTGCTCAATGCCATAAAGGGGATAGTCCCCGAAGATAATGTACTTATCTCAAAGTATCTGACGGAAAAGTATGGTGTGCCTGAGGATATGATCGGTGCCATAAGCGGTCCTTGTCATGCAGAGGAGGTAGCCCTCGACAGGCTCTCTTACCTCACGGTGAGCTGTGTGGATAAGTCTAAGGCAGAGATGTTGCGAAAGGTGATAGAGGGCCCTCAGGTCATGTGTCACACGAGTTCGGACATCACGGGGATAGAGTACGCAAGCGTACTGAAGAATGTATACGCCATCGCCGCAGGTATATGTCATGGGATGCGTCACGGGGATAACTTTCAGGCAGTATTGATGTCGAACGCAATAGGGGAGTTGGCACGGTTTATAGATACTGTGCATAAGATCCCCAGAGATATAAATGGGACAGAGTACTTGGGAGACCTCCTTGTCACGTCATACTCTCGGTATAGTCGTAACCGAACTTTTGGGACAATGATAGGAAAGGGTTACTCTGTCAAGCTCGCTCAGCTTGAGATGGAGATGGTTGCCGAGGGGTATTATGGCACGAAATGTATCCATGAGGTGAACAAGAAGTTCAATGTGGATATCCCGATCGCCGATATGGTCTACCGTGTCCTTTACGAACGAGAGGACCCGAAAGAAGCAATAGACAAGCTCTCTCTTATATTAACATAGAGAATAAGTAGTGATGAAGAAACAGATAGAAATCAATATAAACAACGCCCTGTGCGATGAGAGCGTAAAGGAATCATACCAAGCCTTGATCGTCGAAGCAGAGATGTGTAACAAAACACTCCATACGAGGGAGGGAAAGGGTGCAGACTTCCTTGGATGGGTGGACCTTCCGCTTGAGATAAGTGACGATCTCTTGGCAGATATACAGGCAACGGCAGATATGCTTCGCCGGGACTGTGAGTATATCGTTGCTATAGGTATCGGTGGTTCTTACCTTGGGACGAAAGCCGTCGTCGAGGCCCTTTCGGACTCTTTTGCCCATCTTAAGCCAAGCAGTGGGGCAAGATTGTTGTATGCAGGTAACCATATCAGTGAGGATTATCTGTACGAACTATTGTCTCTACTGAAAGGGCATAAGTTCGGATTGATAAATATATCCAAGTCCGGTACGACAACTGAGCCAGCGATAGCATTCCGTATGTTGAAGACCTTGCTTGAAGAGCAAGAAGGTTGCGACTTCGCACGAACACATATTGTGGCAATTACTGATGCAGAAAGGGGAGCATTGCGCACCCTTGCCGATATCGAGGGATACAAGACGTATATCATTCCTGACAATGTCGGGGGGCGTTTTTCCGTCCTTACCCCTGTCGGATTACTCCCGATAGCTGTCGCAGGGTATGATGTCAGGCCTCTTGTGAAGGGGGCTGCGGATATGTGTCGTGCCGTATCCGATCTTGTCCCGGCAAAGAGTAATCTTGCCATTCAGTATGCCGCAATCAGAAATGCCCTATGTCGTAGTGGGAAAGGGATAGAGATACTTGCGAACTTCCATCCTAAGCTACACTTCATAGGTGAGTGGTGGAAGCAACTCTTCGGGGAAAGCGAAGGAAAGGAGCACAAGGGTATATTCAATGCATCGGTAGACTTGACGACCGACCTTCACTCTATGGGTCAATGGATACAAGAAGGCCAACGTATAATCTTTGAAACCTTCATAAGTATAGAGTCTCCTACCCATACAGTAGTAATCCCAAAGGATAAGAGTAATCTGGATGGCCTGAACTTCATTGCGGGAAAACGTGTGGATGAAGTAAATAAAATGGCAGAAACAGGTACAAGGCTGGCTCATCTCGATGGCGGAGTTCCCAATATTCAGATACTTATGCCGACTCTTGATGAGTACTATATCGGTCAGCTCTTCTACTTCTTCGAGAAGGCTGTGGGTATAAGTGGATATCTCCTTGATGTAAATCCGTTTGATCAACCTGGCGTTGAGGCATACAAGACCAATATGTTTGCGCTCCTTGAAAAGCCGGGATATGAGGAGTTGAGCCAATCTATCAGAAAAAGACTGTGATATATGTTGAAAGATTATAATACATCTGCGAAGAAGCTGAGGCTTCCTGAGTATGGTCGCCATATTCAGAATATGGTGGACTATTGTGTAAATATCGTAGACCGAGAGGAGAGAAAAGCATGCGCCGAGATGATTGTGCAGACAATGAGCGCGTTTTTCCCTAACCAAAAGGAGAGAGAGGACTATTGGCAGGTGCTATGGGACCACCTATATATTATGTCAAACTTCAAATTGGATATAGACTTTCCGTATGAAGTATCCAAAGCGGAGCAATACAATAGTCGCCCTTCTCAGCATCTCTCTTCGCATCGAACTAAAACTCCTGTGTATCGTCACTATGGTCATAGCGTTGAGAAAATGATTGCGGCCACGCTTGCAACCCCAAAAGGTGAAGAACGGCAAGCATTGGAGAAGTTGACGGCAATACAAATGAAGAGAGACTATATCCTTTGGAATAAAGACAACGTCGCCAATCCCCGTATATTTAGCGACCTTTATGAGATGTCGAAAGGGGAAATCTATCTTGATGAGTTTACTTGTGAGCTTCCAGATGCCAAGGACTTACTCAACACCAATGCGCAACTCTCACAGCAGGCTAAGAAGAAAAACAATAACGCGCGCAAGAAGAGGCGTTGATTCCATAATATAAAATACGTACCGCTTATGTCAATGTTTGTAATCGAAGGTGGAAAACGACTGAGAGGAGAGATAGTCCCTCAGGGAGCAAAGAATGAAGCTCTTCAGATCATTTCAGCATGTTTGCTGACAGATAAAGAGGTAATCATCCATAACATCCCGGATATCTTGGATGTCAATAACTTGATTACTCTGCTCATGGAGTTGGGTGTGAAGGTGAGGAAATTGGACAATAGTTCTTATAGTTTTACAGCAGATGACGTAAATCTTGACTTTGCTTACTCCAAATCCTTCCTTGAGAGGACGTCAAAGTTACGTGGTTCGGTACTTATTTTGGGACCTTTATTGGGGCGTTTTGGTAAAGCTATTATAGCTAAACCGGGTGGTGACAAGATCGGTAGGCGTAGGCTTGATACTCATTTCGAGGGTTTTATCAAATTGGGTGCGCGCTTTGAATTTGACAGAGATAAGGAAATCTATTCCATCGAAGCAAAGAGATTGAAAGGGAGATATATGCTTCTGGATGAAGCTTCCGTAACAGGCACTGCTAATATTATAATGGCTGCTGTGCTTGCAGAGGGAGTAACGACAATCTATAACGCAGCTTGCGAACCGTATATCCAGCAACTATGTAAGATGCTTGTACGTATGGGCGCAAGTATATCGGGAATAGGAAGCAATCTTTTGACTATTGTTGGTGGAGAGAAGCTGGGTGGTACGACTCACGAATTGCTTCCTGATATGATTGAGGTGGGTAGTTTCATCGGTATGGCTGCAATGACAGAGTCGGAACTTCTTATAAAGAATCCTCGTGTTGCGGAACTGGGAATAATACCTGACGTATTCAGAAAACTTGGAATCCAGATAGAGCAAAGGGGCGATGACCTATTTATTCCGCAACAGGATCACTATGAGATAGAAAGTTTTATGGACGGATCTATTCTTACTATCGCAGATGCTCCATGGCCGGGTGTTACTCCAGACTTATTAAGTGTATTACTCGTTGTAGCAACTCAGGCAAGAGGATGTGTCTTGATCCATCAAAAAATGTTTGAAAGTCGGCTTTTCTTTGTGGATAACCTTATAAATATCGGTGCTCAGATCATACTTTGCGACCCGCACAGGGCGACAGTGATTGGATTAGATAAGCAAACTCGTCTCCGGGCATCTACTATGGTTTCACCAGATATTAGGGCAGGTATTGCAATGCTTATTGCTGCGATGTCTGCTGATGGTACAAGTAGAATTTACAACATTGACCAGATTGATAGGGGGTATCAGGAAATAGACAAACGTCTTAATGCTATCGGAGCTTCTATTTCTCGGGTAAACTAATCAAACTTGCTGGAAAAGACTATGGTGAAAACCATACATAAATCAGACTTAATCCCTTACGGACATATCCGTAAAACGCATGGTCATCGAGGGAATCTGGTTATCTCGGTAGAGAGTGATTCGATGTTGGATTTGGACCTGGAGTATCTTTTTATTGAGATTGATGGTATCCCGGTCCCTTTTGCCGTAGAGGAAATGAGTGGACCTCGCAATCATCTCATTACTTCCCTTGCACGAGTCTCTTCTGTTGATGAGGCAGAGAAATATAGAGGTGCGGCTGTGTATATCACAAGATCAGTGTACGAGTCGCTGATTGATCTTGATGATGCCGAAGAGATCTTGCTTGACTATTTTGTCGGTTATCAACTTAAACATCCCTCTGGGCGTGAGATCGGGATATTAAGGTCGATAGATGAGAGTACTTCAAATATATTGCTGATTGCTGAAAACGAGGAGGGGACTGAGATTTTTCTACCTTTTGTCGAAGAGTGGATCGTTGGGGTCGATCATAAGGCTCGCTATTTACTTATAGATTGTCCTATTGATCTTTTGGAGCTTAACTGAACCAATCGGAGAGTTATTCATCCTCAGACTCATCGCCCCACCATTCATAGAAGTCGTCTGGTGCAATGAATTGCTCGAGATCTCGTCTTTCTTTCTTAGTCGGTCTACCAGTTCCTTTTGCCCGATCAATATAGCCAGAAAGTTTTTGTAACTCTAAAGCTTCATACTCTTCGGGAGGTGTGACATTCTTCATAAAGTTCTGTACAAGCTTTGCTCCTACTCTATTTTGAGTAAGATCGAGAACTTCAAAAGAAAATGTCACGGGAGGTTTACGCACTTTTATTATATCTCCGACCTTTACCATTGCTGAAGGTTTGATGGCAGTATCCCTCATAAATACTTTCCCTTTCTTACATGCTTCGGCCGCTATGCTTCTTGTTTTGAATATACGTGTCGCCCACAACCATTTATCTACCCGTACCTCATTCATATTATAGCCTTTCCTTTGGTGGTTGCCCTACACCTTTTTTATTGAACATATTCATTGCGGTAGAAGGGCCGGCCAGGCAAAACGTTTTGATTACCTCCACCGCTTCTTTGCAGATATCGGGGATCATATTTTCTTCTTCGGCACTAAATTGAGAAAGGACAAAGTCTACCTGTCCTCCTCTACTGTAATCGGACCCGATACCGAAGCGAAGTCGCGAATAGGCTTCCGTGCCAAGAGTTGCGGAGATATGCTTCAATCCATTGTGTCCACCCGCACTACCTTTTGTTTTTAACCTGAGAGTTCCGAAGGGGAGAGATAGTTCATCCACCACAATTAAGATATTCTCTATGGGGACCTTTTCCTGCTCCATCCAGTAGCGTACCGCATTTCCACTGAGGTTCATATAGGTCGAAGGTTTGAGGACTACCAGTTCTTTATTCTTAAGACGCATACGGGCTATGGCACCATATCTCATATCTTGGAAGGACGCTATCCCTTCCGGTACGAGGAAGTTTACAACCCTGAACCCAATGTTATGCCGTGTGCCGTTGTACTCTTGCCCGATGTTTCCTAACCCTACTATGAGAAACTTATTTTCGTTCATTATCTTCTTCCGTTATGTTATTCTGTTCTTGCAGGTATTTATCTGCAATTCGCTCCAACTTCTCATACCACTCTTCGCCAAACGCTCTGATAAGCGGTTCCTTAAGGAACTGGTACAATCTCAATCCAAGTTGTTTCCCAAGAGCACGAGCAGGCTCACATATTGGTTCCCATCTATGGTAATTTACGGCAATAAAATCCTTGTAGTATGTCAACCGGATAGGATAGAGATGGCACGAGATCGGTTTATAGAAGATATTGTTTGCGCCTTCATTGTATTCTTTTTCGAAAGCGCAGCGACATTCTCCCGGCTTTTCCGAGCAGGTAAAGACACACTCTTGTCCGTTTATTATATTCGTGACAAGATCTCCATCGCTATCGTAGTACATCAGTCCGAATCTTTCGATATACTCGATATTTTTCTTCGGCAGCTGATGTCGGACTAAGGGGAAAGAGCGACATACAAGATCCTTTTCGATCTCCAATAAAGGGGCTCCGGACTCTCCCTCAATGCAACATACACCTCCGCACTTCTCGAGGTCACAGCAGAAGTAAGTCTCGATCACATCGCGGCTAATGACTGTATCATCTATCTCTATCATTCCTTATACTTGCTTACCCTTTATGGATTAAAACAAGGAGCCAATGACAGGTTGTCCTGCCACTTGACTCCTTAGGTATGATTGGATTGCCGTATGGCGAAGTATATTACTCTTCGTCAGCTGACTCTTCTTCGTCAGCGTTTTGGCTAGCCTTTGCAGCAGCACCACGAGCGGCACGAGTAAGGCGTACGGCAGCTACGACTGCTTTCTTGGCATTAAGTATTTCGATATTATCGAAGTTGAGGGCTCCTACCTGGATAGTCTTACCGAGACCAAGGGAAGTAACATCGATGACAAGCTTTTCTGGAACCTCATTGTATAGACCCTTTACTTTAAGTTTACGGAGCTCAAGGCTTAGCTTACCCCCTGCACGTACACCTACAGCGTGACCTTCGAGTACCACTGGTACTTCGATTACGATGGGTTTATCCTGACTCACTTCAAGGAAGTCGATATGGATGATCTTGTCTGTTACGGGGTGGAACTGGATATCTTGGAGGATACAAGTCTTGATTGCACCATCGAGATTCATCTCTACAAGGAAAATCTCAGGAGTGTAAATCAACTTGCGCACTGCTTCTTGCGATACAGTGATTGCTTGGTTGCTATTGCTGCTGTACAGAACTGCGGGGATGAGTTCTTGGGTTCTTAGGCCTTTAGATGCCTTCTTGCCGAGATCGTTACGAGACGCGGCACTGAGTTGAAAGGTTTTCATCGGTTTGAAAAATAATAATTGTTGTGTTACTCAAAATTAGCCTCTTCACTAATCTCCCATCACACGATAGGGCTTTTTTGAAAAAGCCTTGCAAAGATACGATATATTTCTTTATATACAATGCTGTACGGCTCACTGAGAGAGGTGTTCGATAAGCGCTTCGATGGTGAAGTTTTTCTGGTCACCTGTGCTCATCTCTTTGACATTGATCAGCCCGGATGCCATCTCGTCCGCTCCTATGAACGCTACGAAGGGGATACCGAGCTGGTCGGCGTACGACATTTGTCGCTTCATCTTTACCGATTCGGGGTATATCTCGGCAGAGATACCGGCATCTCGTATCTGTCGAAGTAGGGGAAGTATGTACTCCTCTTCAGAAGTCCCGAAGTTGACAAACATCAGTTTTGTCCCCGTTGTGATATCTTTTGGGTAGAGGTCAAGGGCATTTAGTACATCGAATATACGATCGGCACCGAAAGATATACCTACTCCCGACATCCCTTTCTCGCCAAATACACCGGTAAGGTCGTCATATCTACCGCCTCCAGTGATACTTCCTATCTGAGTATCCAGAGCCTTCACTTCAAAGATTGCTCCGGTGTAGTAGTCGAGGCCGCGAGCAAGGGAGAGATCGAGGTGAAGTTCATTTCGTAGCTGTGTTAGTTTTAGTTTATTGATTATGTATCTTATCTCTTCGATACCCTTTTTCCCTATTTCAGATGTACCGATGATTTTTTCGAGAGTATCGAGTTTCTCTTCGTTGCTTCCCGAAAGGTAGAGTATCGGTTTCAGTTTATCTATTGCCTGCTCTCCGATCTCTTTTGATATAAGTTCCTCACGCACGGCCTCCCAGCCTATTTTATCCAGTTTGTCTATCGCTACGGTAAGGTCTATGATCTTATCTTGAACTCCTATGTATTCGCCTATGCCCGAAAGGATCTTCCGATTGTTCAGCAGGATTGCTACTCGGATACCAAACTTGGTGAATACCGTGTCGATGATCTGTGTGAGCTCTACCTCATGCAGTAACGAGTCGGAGCCGATGATGTCCGCATCGCATTGGAAAAACTCACGGTATCTGCCCTTCTGGGGTCTGTCTGCTCTCCATACCGGTTGTATCTGAAATCTTTTGAAGGGAAAGGTAAGCTCCTCCTTATGTTGTACGACGTAGCGGGCAAAGGGTACGGTGAGGTCGTACCTGAGTCCTCTGTCGCAAGCTCTCGATGCGAACTCCGTCGCGGAGATGGTCAGGAGCTCGGTTCGGTCGAACTCTTTGAGGCTGTCTCCCGAGTTGAGTATGCGGAAGAGGAGTTTGTCTCCCTCTGCTCCATACTTGCCGGTGAGGGTAGAGAGAAGCTCCATCGCCGGTGTCTCTATTTGGCGAAATCCGTAGGAGCGGTATACATCTTTTATTGTGTCGAATATATAGTTTCTTTTCGCCATTTCCGCAGGCGAGAAGTCTCTTGTCCCTTTGGGGATAGATGGTTTCTGTGCCATATATATATTATGGTATGGGTTTAGTATTCGTTGTAAGAGATTACTTTTTCCGGAGCTTTGCGCACCTTTTTCTTTTGTTCCTCGAGGGAGTGACCTATCGAAATGACTACGGGGATCCGTTTCCCACGAGGGATGCCGAGGGTCTTACGGATCTTCTTTTCGTTGCACCACCCTATGATGCATGTCCCAAGCCCTTCTTCTGTCGCAGCCAGCACCATATTTGCCGTTGCTATTCCGATGTCGAGATGGGCAAAGTGCTGATTGAGGATCATACCTCCTATACGGGATGCCACATTCACCGACTCCTCGACGACAACGATCAGTACCGGAGCCGAGGCTGCAAACTTATTCATTGACCCTGTCACCCCGGAAGTAAGAGCTTCGGCTACCTCAAGACGCTTGACTTCATCATCTACAACGATGAACTTCCACGGCTGGGCATTGCAGGCAGAGGGTGCCAGACGTCCGGCTTCTACTATTCGCTCTATTACCTCCTTGGGAATCTTCTTCGTGTCGTACTTGCGATCGCTCTGGCGGCGTTCTATCAGATCGTAGATACTCATAGGGTTGTCAGTTCATGAAGTCCATCATCCGTGCGAGATACTTACCTACGATGTCAAATTCGAGATTGACTCTTTCTCCTACCTTGAGCCTGCCGAAGTTGGTGTGACTTAGGGTATAGGGTATGATCGCTACCCTGAACGAAGAGGTCGTAGAGTCGCATACGGTGAGACTTACTCCGTTGATACATACCGAACCTTTCTCTACCGTGACATATCCCTTGCGCGCCATTTCCTTCGGTACATCGTACTCTATCGTGAAGTAAGTACTGCCATCGGCATCCTCTATTCGGGTGCATACGCCCGTGGTATCGACGTGTCCCTGCACGATATGCCCATCGAGACGCCCATCCACACGCATACTGCGTTCGAGATTTACCTCATCACCGACTTTGAGATCCCCAAGATTGGAGCGTTCGAGCGTCTCTTTGATAGCTGTTACGGTGTACTCTTGGTGCTCAAGAGAGATATCTACTACGGTAAGGCATACTCCATTGTGTGCCACGCTTTGGTCTATCTTTAGTTCGTTTACGAATGGGCAGTGAAGCGTCAGGTGTACGTTGTCGCTATTCTCTTCAGTCCTGATGGCACGCACTGTGGCAGCGCACTCTACTATTCCGGAAAACATATACAATTGTATTTTAGAGATGATATTCTTATCTCCCAAAGTTAGTGAAATAAATTCGTTCCCCGTCTCCACACCTTTCCGGCAGCTTTAATCCAAAGATCCCGAAAGGAACTTCTCCTTTCCCTGAAATGAAGATGTATTCAGCGGCTGAAAACTAATAATCGGCGGCTGAAAAGTAATTTTCCGGGGTTGAAAACCAATAATCAGCGACCGAATGCAAGTTTATCTCCTAATATCGGTAAATTTTCTTCCAGGACTTAGGGATTATTCCATCGGACTTTTACTACTGTGCCAAGCGCGGTGATGGTGTGCAGATGGGGCTTGAAGCGGCTGTTTGCCACCCTTTATTTCTACATTCTTGGTTGTGGTATCTTTTTAATTTGCCTACATTTGTTCATAAACTAAGTTTTACATATCATACTGTTATGGATATTCGACGTATAATTATTTGTATTTCTGTGGCTTGTTTGCTTATTGCGTGTGCAGGCAAGAGTAATAAAAGTGCTTCGGAGGAGGCGGTCTCGCCCATTATCCTTGGTGCAATGCCCTCCATGGACTATATCCCATTCGTGGTGGCGGAGCACATGGGGATGTACGACTCATTGGGAGTAGAGGTCGAGATTGTCAAGTTCTTCTCGGCCAACGATCGTGATGCTGCATTCCGTATGGGGAGTGTCGATGGGACAGTGATCGACTACACGGGAGCTGCGCTTCAGCATGCCAATGGTGTCCCTCTGGCTCTTGTGATGAAGCATGATGGCTTCTTTGAGATGTTGGCTAGCCCTACTTATACCTCCTCTGCCGATCTTAAAGGTAAGCGTGTCTCTGTGTCTGGAAATACGGTAATCGAATATGTCACGGATAGAATACTGACCGAAGCAGGACTGACCGAAGAGGATATAGAGAAAGTAGAGATCAATAAGATACCCCTTCGTATGGAGATGCTTGTCGCCGGTGAGATAAATGCTTCAGTCTTTCCCGACCCGTTTGCTTCGATTGCCACAGCCAAGGGGTTCAAGTCCCTTGCCTCCACGAGAGAGCTTGGTATTTCGATCGTCGGGACTATCTTTACTGGCAAAGCCATTGCTGAGAAAAGTAAGTCGATCCGACTCCTCATCGAGGGGTACAACCTCGCTGTTGAGTATATACAGAGCCAGCCTCGTGAAGCGTGGATGCACCTCCTTGTAGAGCACGCGGGCGTACCCCAAGAGATGGCTGCCACGATAAGTCTGCCGTCATATACCCCTGCGGCTCTGCCGGGTGAAGCAGATATCAAGTCTACGATAGAGTGGCTCAAGGCGAAAGAGCTGATCCCTCAGTCGTACGATGGGGCAGGGCTGGTAGACCCTTCGTTCATCTGATGTCACAAGTGATAAGTGTGTAGCCTATGGGTGGTGATACTGTACTGATAGAGAACCTGTCTGTGGCTTACAGACGATCGGACAGAGTGACCGAAGCTCTGTCTGAGGTCTCTTGTCATCTCACGGAGGGAGCCGTACTTGGTGTCACAGGCCCTTCGGGAAGCGGCAAGTCTACATTGCTGCACGTCCTGGCAGGTATCATCACGGACTATAGAGGGCGTGTGCTTCTACACGGTACTCCGCCCGACCCCAAGAGGCATTCGATCGGTTTTGTACCGCAAAACTACGGGTTACTGCCGTGGAAGAAGGTCGAGGAGAATATACGGCTGCCGTTTGCTTTAGGGAGAGCGAAGTCTTTCTCTTCCGAACAGTTTAAGATGGTTGTCGGAGAATTAGAGATCGCCGACCTATTGCGTCGTTATCCTCACGAGTTAAGTGGAGGACAACGTCAGAGGGTTGCGTTGGCTCGTGCCTTTGTTCATAGTCCGGAGGTACTGCTGCTCGATGAGCCGTTCTCGGCCCTTGACTTCCTTACTGCCGAGAGATGCCGGGTACTCTTCGGGCACCTTCGGGAGCGTACAGGGGTCACGACAGTGGTGGTGACGCATAATATAGAGGAAGCAGTCGCAATGAGCCACAAGGTACTTGTGATAGGGGGGACGCCGGGACGGGTTATCTCTTGTCACGATACTCCAAGTGTCGATGTCGTCAAGCAACAACTCATAGGTCTCTTGCTATGAAAAGGATCCGGAGCATAGTATATCGTCTGCTGGTAGGTGCGCTTCTGCTGAACCTGCTTTGGCTTCTTGTCGCCTGGCTTATAGATGCTCCTGCTCTGATCTCCCCGATCGAGGTATATGCACATCTGGACCGCGTCATCACAGGAACGATGCTTGACCATCTCCTTGCCAGCCTTCGACGCATTGCGATAGGTATCCCTGTCTCTTTTCTCTTGGGCATTTCGATCGCTTGGTTGATGTATAGGTATCGTCGCTCCGTAGGGCGAGCTCTTGGAGCATTGGTTTATCTCTGCTATCCTATACCTAAACTCGCTTTACTTCCCGTGGTGATGCTCCTTGCGGGTCTGGGCGATGTCGGGAAAGTTGCTATGATCGTGCTGATCCTTTTATTCCAGATTATCATCAATGTACGTGACAGTCTGTACAACATACCCAAGGAAACATTCTATGTCGCTACCTCCCTCGGTACTGCTCCTTGGGGGATGTTGCGGCACATCATCATACCTGCCACACTGCCCGATGTGCTTTCGTCATTGCGTGTTGCCATAGGGACCGCCATCTCTGTGCTTTTCGTCACCGAGACCTATGGGACGGATCGAGGGATGGGCTACTTTATCATCGACTCGTGGATGCGTATCAACTACATAGATATGTACGGAGGGATAGTGGTACTTAGTATCATGGGCTTTATGTTGTTCCTTCTCACTGACCTCGCAGAAGCATACTTCTGTCGATGGCGTGACAATAGATAAGGATGTATTTGTGAGAGAAAAGTCAATCAAAGTGTAATCAAAAACTTATTAGTGATGAAAAGATTATTCCTAACTATCATTGCCGCCGGGCTCGCTTTCACGGGTGTCGTGGCACAAGAGCACAAAGGGAAAGCACTCAAGGACCGTATTGTCGTGGGAGGCTATGCACAGTTCGGCACCAATTATGTAAAAACCGAGGGGCACGAATCCAGTGCCATGGTGATACGTAAGGTAGAGTTGTTGGCCAAAGGACAGATCACGGACAAGTGGACTTTCGGGTTTACCGGACAGTTTCACAATCAATTCCTCATCAAAGACCTCTTCATGCAGTATGAGATAGCGAAAGCGTTCAGGGTGAGGGTAGGGCAGTTCAAGACTCCCTTTACGATGGAGAACAACATTGCTCCGTTCTTCTCCGACTTCATTACCGGATGTAGTGCTCCGGGTACCTACTTCATAGGTGTAGCGGGCGACCCATTGTGCTCGGGAACTGCCGGAAGAGATATGGGAATCGAGCTGAATGGTGATCTCGCGGGCGATATGATCAACTACAGACTTATGGTCATGAACGGTAACGGGATCAATGCCTCCGATGACAATATGCCAAAGGTCTTCGGAGGCTCTCTGGCAATTACACCTCTTTCAGGGGTTAAGCTTCACTCTTCATTCATTGCCGGTAGACAAAAGGCTCTGGGTGCGATCACAGGGATCGCGATAGGTGACGAGTACAATCGTACACGTATCAGTGTGGGGGCTCAGTTGGAGGCAGGCAGATTTTCGCTACTCGGAGAGTATATGTACGGGAAGGATGATGAGAGAGGTGGACGAGGTCTCTATGCGATCGGTAAGGCCAACCTCTTCAAAGGCTTCGATGTCATTGCCGGATACGATCGTTTGATAAGGGACACTGCGGTAAGTGATGCAGTCCAAGAGTCACTGTATGCCGGTGTACAGTATTGGTTCTACAAGAACTGTAGGTTCCAGCTCCAATACAATTATATAAGTCCGGAAGAAGCAGCCGGTGTACACTCTGTGATGACCCAGTTGCAGCTCGTCTTCTAACGGGTAGAGGCTGATCGAAAATAAGGATAAGGGGGGCTGTGTCGCTACTTTGACACAGCCCCCTTTGCACTATGTTCTGGGTAGACAGACACGATAGCAAAGTGCGCGGGTACGCTTGCAAACTTCCGGATACCCGGATGTAAATTTGTGGTCAGCCCCGGAAAATTACTTTTCTAGGGCTGAAAGTTGGTTTTCCATCGCAGAAAAGTAATTTTCCGGGGCTGATCACGAATCCCGATCCGGTAGAAATAAGGTTTGTTGCGGTACCCGTGCTATTTCTCTGCGGTATTAAAGCAAAGAGAGTGTACGATAACTTTACTTATGTACACTCTCTTGTATTGTACGGGTAGGGTAGCTTACTGCTTCTTGCCCTGGTTGGCTACCGCTTCCATCAGCTTCTTTATCTCCTCGGGATCACCGATGAAGTAGTCTTTGACGAGTTTGAAGTCCGTGTCGAACTCGAACACGTACGGCACGGCAGTCGGAAGGTTGAGGCTCACGATGTCTTCGTCCGATATGTTCTTGAGCACCTTGATAATCCCTCTAAGGCTATTGCCATGCGCAGCTACGATTACGTCATCGTGCTCTTTGAGAGCTGCTGCGATGGATCCTTCCCAATACGGAAGGATGCGTTCGACCGTATCCTTCAGGCTTTCGGTAAGCGGCAGATCCTTTGGGTCGATCCCGGCATAACGGGGATCCTGAAGAGGTGAGCGCGCATCGTCTGCCGCGAGCGGCGTAGGGGGGACATCGTAGCTGCGACGCCATACGAGGACCTGGTCTTCACCGTACTTCTCTGCTGTCTCTGCCTTATTGAGCCCTTGGAGCATCCCATAGTGCTTCTCATTGAGACGCCAAGACTTCTCTACCGGAATCCAGTCGAGATCCATCTGGTCAAGAACATTGTTGAGGGTCTTCACCGCTCTTTTGAGGTAAGAGGTGTATGCCTTGGTGAAGTGAAATCCGGCCTCTTTGAGTTGCTTGCCGGCCTTTACCGCTTCTGCAAGCCCTTTTTCGGTAAGATCTACATCGGTCCAGCCGGTGAAACGGTTCTCTCTGTTCCATTGACTTTCGCCATGGCGTATCAAAACTAATCTTTTCATCCTAAGTAAGTAGTGTATATTGGTTATGAATATGTATCTATACTTCCTATTTCACTCTATGACCTACATAGTCACAGAGCGAGAGAAGCGAGGCACGCTCTTCGCACTCGGGTAGATGAGTTATGAATAGAGCCTTGCTTTCCTCTATGAGGGTATGCATCTTTTCTTCGGCGTATGTGACCCCTTTTGCACTATGAACGAAGTCTATGATCTCCTCGATCTGAGCTTCGGAGAGGGTCTCATGGTCGAGATGGTTCAGTATTCTTTCGACTTTGGTCCTGTCTACGCTCCGTTGCAGTGCGTATATGAGCGGGAGCGTTACCTTATGATCACGCAGATCATTACCGGTAGGCTTGCCGATGGTTGCGTCCAAACGGTAGTCGAAGATGTCATCTTTGATCTGGAATGCCAGGCCCAGCTTCAATGCGGCATCCGATAGCTCGGAGAGGATTGTGGTATCTGTCACTCCTACCAAGCAGGCTCCTATGTACACACTCATACTCATGAGCGAGGCTGTCTTGTAGTTTATGATGTCGAAGTACTCCTCTTCCGAAGGACATCCCCGCCTTGCGGCGTCCATCTGTCTGAACTCTCCCTCTATCAACATCCGACCAAGCATGGCAAGAGATTCTACTACGTTGTAGTTGTGTGTCCGGGCAGCCTTGGTCATAGCTGTGGCAAGGACGAAGTCTCCCATCAGTACCGCCTTGTGGCTTCCTACGACAGAGTGCAGTGCCGGAGCCCCACGTCTTGTGTCGCTCTCGTCGATGACATCGTCATGAATCAGGGTAGCGGCGTGGAGCAGTTCTATGAAGACCGCTCCATCGATTACCTTGCGATCTACTTCCCCGAAGCATCCGGCTGTGAGGATGAGTATAAGTGGGCGTACCCTTTTGCCTGAAGCATGATAGATGGCATCGACCGCACGGGTCATCTCTGCGGATGTGCTGGAGAGTGCTCCCGTATATTCTTGTTCGAATAGGTCGAGAGATCTGCGGACGGAGTCGGGAAGAGTGGCGAAAAAGCTCATGTCAAAAAAATCCTGTTAGCGATAATATCCAATCGGACATTAGTACAAATGTACACAAAACCCTACTAACGACAATATCATCTCCGGGTAGGGTAGGGTTTTCTCCTCGGTTACTTCGTCACTAAAGACAAATTCCCCCGGGAAAGGAGTGCGGGAGTGTCTCTTTTCCCCTTACTGTGGGAGTCATCCTCGGGTGTATTACTGACTTCCCCTTTAGACAGCCCGTGTAAATGCAAGAGGCGACTTGTGTATATATACCACAAGTCACCTCCGTGTATTGATGCGAAGATAAGATTACTTCTTTTCGGTTTTCTTCTTGTCTTTGCAGCAGTCTTTCTTGTCTTTGCCTTCAGCTTTCTTGTCCTTGCACTCAGACTTTTTATCCTTACATTCGGACTTGTTTTCAGCAGACTTCTTATCCTTGCAGCACTCTTTCTTCTGAGTTGGGCAGCAAGATTTGTCCTTTTCGCAAGTTTCTTTCTTCTTGCATTCAGACTTCTTTTCGCAATCCTTCTTGTCCTTGCAGCAGTTTTCTGTCTTTGTCTCAGCCTTCTTTACCGGCTCCTGAGCCTGTGCGCCACCTGCAACGAATAGACCGAAAGCAAGGGCAAAACCAAGTGTTAGTTTCTTAATCATACGCTTTTACTTTTACTTGTATTATAAACCTATGCAGCCTTGAAGCTACATCGGCAAATATATAAACAAATATGATATACGGATATCTGCTTAACCTTTTTTACGCTGATCTATTCTTCGCGGAAGCGTGTCCCTATGCCTACTTCCCCCTTCAGTAGCTCTCTGTCCGATAGGATGTTTTCATACAAGTGGTGTGACGGACTGAAAAATAGTTTATATCCTACAATAAATTTATCTCTTTCCGCACCTGAAAAGCAGGTTTCCGCAGCGGAAAATTAGTTTTCGAGAGCGGAAACCTGCTTTTCAGGGACTGAACATTACTTTGCAGCCCCTGAAAAGCAGTTCGTATCGTATTATCCCAAAGAATATATCCGCACCGAGCTAAGTTGATGATGGGGTATGAGGAAGTAGGCCACGAAATCGGAATGGATGTTTGATTTGCTCTTACTTCTCGCATTAGCGCATAGGAAGTGAGAAAAAAGTACTAATTTTGACAGATATATCAATGTACGAGAATCTCTGTGAGTTATATGTGCAATATATTTAGGCAGTTAATCGCCCTGCTCTTCGCTATTATGATGTGTGGAGTGAGCAGTACCTATGCCAGAGATAACAATGGTAAGTTTGTCGTCGTAATAGATCCGGGGCATGGAGGTGGCGATAGTGGCGCCAAAGGAAGCAAGTCTTTGGAAAAGAACATCAACCTAAAGGTGGGACTGAAAGTGGGAGAGGTGCTCAAGAGTATCAATCCCTCTATCGTCATTTATTATACACGTAGCACAGACAAGTTCATAGGACTCAATGAGAGAGCCGACTATGCCAACCAAAAGAAGGCAGACCTATTCGTGTCGATCCACGCCAATTCGGTCAAGGGAAGGAGCAGTTCGGCAAAGGGGGCTGAGACCTATGTGCTCGGTCTTGCCCGTAGTGCGGAGAATCTTGAGGTAGCTATGAAGGAGAACTCCGCTATCCTCCTCGAGGATGACTATACGAAGAAGTATGAGGGGTTCGATCCGAACTCGAGCGAGTCATACATTATCTTTGAATTCATGCAGAATAAGTACCTCGAAAGCAGTCTCGACGTGGCCGAAAGGATACAAAAGGGACTTGTGAGCAGAGGATTGAAGAATAGAGGCGTACGCCAAGCCGGATTTCTCGTACTGCGTCGTTCATCAATGCCGAGCGTACTGGTGGAACTGGGATTTATCTCCAACCCCTCGGACGAGAGCTATATGTCTTCGACAAAAGGGGTGAATGAGTTGGGCGAAAGTATCGCTCGTGCTATCAGTGCCTATGCAGACAAGATACTGGGACGTAGTGGTTCGGCACAGACGGCAGCTGTACCCTCTGAGGACTCTTCCGTAGGATCGACTGCACAAGTGGAGACGGCTCCTGCCACCGATGCGGTAGCCAAGGGCGTCGTGACATATCGCATACAGGTACACACCGATACCCGCAAGCTGAAGGCTTCTCACCCTGTGTTCAAAGGGCACAAAGAAAATCTCTCGTATTACAAGGAGGGTAACTTGTACAAGTACACTCTATATGAGGTCGCAGACCGTAAAGAGGCTGATCGACTTGCACGTTCGCTCAAGAAAGTATTCAAAGACTGCTTTGTCGTAAAGTTTGTAGATGGCGAACGGGTCCGATAAGCTCAATCGAACAGACTGTATTTACATCAGAATATAATCATGGTTACCAAAAAGAAAAATAGAAAGACTATCGCAATCGGAGTAATGGCATTGGTCGCATTACTCTTCTTTTACTTCGGTTTTAACTTCTTAAAGGGCATCAATCTATTCGAACGTACAACTTCTTATTACGTTACTTTTGAAAACGCAAAGGATATAACCAAGTCCACTCCCGTAACGATCGATGGCTATCGTATAGGTTTGGTACGCTCTCTTGCGTTTGACTACGAAGGACTGAGGGGAGTCACTGCCGAGCTTGCCCTTGAGAGTAATGTAAAGATCCCTAAGGGATGTAAGGTCGCAGCGAAAAGCAACCCTCTGAGTGGTGCGGAGCTTTCGTTGGTTAAGCCGAAGAGCATCTCGGGCTTTCACGAACCCGGCGATACACTTCAGGCCTTTTCCTCCGGCGACTTGCTGAGCCAGGTGTCGGATGATCTGCTTCCGGCGATAGCAGGGATGATAAACAAGATGGATACTCTCCTGCACAACTTCGATCGTATCATAGGTAATCCCCATATCACCAAGGCATTTCAAGAGATTAGCCTTGCCGCAGAGAATATGCGCTTTGCTACCTCTTCGCTTCGCACGATGATGTCGGATCGTGTACCTCGTATCATGGGTAATGTGGAGAGTACCATGTATTCGCTCTCTTCTCTTACGCATGAGTTGGATAGCCTTCAGTTAGGCGCAACCATAACGAAGCTAAACGGTGTATTGGCAAATACCGAAGCTCTTACAGAAAGAATGAAGTCTCCTGACAACACCCTCGGGCTCCTTCTCAATGACAAAAAGCTATATGTCAATATAACTGACGTAACAAAGTCGGCGGACAGTCTGCTCGTGGATCTGAGGAAGAACCCCAAGAGGTATGTCTCCTTCTCCCTCTTCTGATACCTTTACTATACTGTCATAACGAAAGCGGGCTGATGAGTTGATTATCTTATTAGCCCGCTTTCGTAGGTTTTGTCGGATCTGCCTATCGTCTCTGCCTACGAAGCAGAAGGAGCAATACGATCACCCCGATGAGGACTCCACCTATAATCATCACGACGTCCGGGATCTGTCGGTCGTCTCTTTCCCTAAGGAGCTCCGTGCCTTCCTGCTTCAGTACGATGCTTTTCCCGTCCTGTGGACGCACTTCATTGCTTCTTCGCATCGCATTGGCGAACTGTGTCGCTTTCGCTTCCGGTAGTTTGTCGGAGATGAATGCTTTGAGCTTCTCATTGTTATCGGTGAATTCCGAACCCGAAGCTCCATGACGCTCCACAAGATCTGCATACAGGTCGGCAAGGCGTCCTATTTTTGTCCCATCCGCTTGCCATAGTCCCTTACGAGCTGTCTCAAGCATTACACCTGCAATCTCCTGAAGGGCGAATGGGTTTTGCCCTTCAAAGTATTCTTGCACCCCGAGTCGATGCTTGTCTTCAACATAGGTTTCGTAGATGGCATCCCAGAGTTCATTGTCGATTGCATCGCTCTTAGTGGCATCCCATCCGTATGTATTGCGGATCGTCTTGGCAAATGTCGCTGCCGATGATGCACCTCCTTTCATCTTTTCCTTGATATACTCGGGGTTGAGTATCGTAGTTCGGCTTTCTACCCCTATGGCCTCTTTGAGCTCTTGAAGCTTACGGCGATTGCGGTTTCGGTAATCTGCGAGATAAGTGTCCGGCACTTTCCCTGTCACTTGTTCGATTGAGGCATTGACACCACCCATAAACTCATACATATGGTCAAGGCTAAGTGCACCCCACGTATTGTTTTGTCTTGGTTGCACGATTACGTCCGTGTGCTCCAAAGATATCCTGAAAAGGTCCTGGACAAAGGCACCCCACTCCTCCTCGCTACCGTAGATGGCACTCATATTGTTCATATAGACATCGGCAATTTCCCGGGTTTTATCCCAAGCATCGCCCTTTTCGATGAATGCTTTTATACCTGTTCCGTAGGAGCCATTGAGACCTCCGAAGATTCTCATGCCGGAGAGGTGTCGTGCTTTGTCGGGTGCAACACCACTCTCTACCAACCTCTTCTCTGTGTTTATGGTACCTTGGTTGACATAGTTTGCGAACATATCATCCTTTGCTTCCGAAGCCATCTGTACGGCCTTTGTGATGAGTGTAAGTCGAGATGCGGCAAGGTCTCTCAACTGTCCCGAGGTCTGCACTACAACATCTATACGGGGACGTCCGAGAGTCTCTGATGGGATGAGTGCAAGATCCGTTACTCTCCCCATACGGTCCCGCACAGGTTCTACCCCAAGCATATATAATACTTGAGCGATGGTCGCACCTTCGCTTTCGATGAACTCGCCGGCCCAGAAGGTATAACTAACCTTTTGGGGGAACTCTCCGTACTTTTGTCTGTACCTATCTATGGTTGCATCTGCCAAAGCTTTCCCTGTGTTCCATGCCGTTATGGTAGGGGTGTTCTCTGCGTTGATGGAAAAGAGATTGCGCCCGGTCGGTACGGTATTCGGGCTTCGTACAAGATCTCCTCCGGGAGATGGGGGAGTATATCCGCCATTCATAGCACCCAAGAGCCCTTTCATCTCGGCTTCGGGTGATGCCGTCAGGGCTTCTTTGTGTTCCAGAATACTGAGAGCAGAACGATAGAGTGCAAGGACGGCATCAGCCCAAGCGGTTTCAGCTTCGGGGAGACTGTCTCTCCTGTGAGCCCGGAGCAGGTCGGACTTGCGAAGGTTAGCCAATGCCATGATACTTTCATCGCTTATCGAAGAGGTCGATAAGCTGTTTTGTACAAAGAGTTTAGCCTTAGGTAAGAAGTGCTTTGTCACATACGGTGTACTTTCGTATGCCTTACGGTCGATGCTCCCATCGAGAAGAGCTAAGTGAGCAAGCTGATGAGCTATGGGGTCGGCAGTCATTGCTATGACGGTCGAGGCGATATCTTGTGGTGCGTATGGCACGCCAAGAGTATATAGTCTACCGGTCATCTTTTCGTTCGCGACCTCTTCGATGAAGTTCTCGATATAAGTCATTTCCTCTTCGCTGTACGGGCGAGCCGTGTCTCCATCCATTTGCAGATCTCTATGGATGCCTAAGCGGACCACCATCTTCTTGACCGCAAGCGATGCTTTTTCCCTACGAGAGTCGGGACTTTGCCGCCACTCCTCGAGAGCGTTAAGGAGATCTCGATACTGTTCTCGCGTTCGGCTTTCCATGAAAGGCGGGGTAAGATAGCTAACTAACGTAGCATGGAGGCGGCGTTTGGCAATTATTCCCTCGCCGACATTTGAGATGCTGTAATAGTAGATATGGGGAGTAGTACCGACAAGACGGTCAGCCCAATCGCTATGACCGAGAGCTGCTTGCTTACCTTGCGTAAACTCCAGACTGCCGTGCGTGCCAAAGTGTACGAGCAGATCCACTCCAATCTTTTTGCGCAACCATAAGTAGGAAACTATATATCCGTGCGGAGGTGGAGCACCTGTACCATGAGTCATCTTGAAGTCGTCGCCATCCAGACCTGCGCGAGGTTGAGGGAGCACGACGACATTACCAAATTTCATGCACGCAATAGCCAAGGCTGGCTCATCCCTATACGTCCCTGCCAAGTAATCTCCCGGAGCTTTACCGTGGGTTGATACCACTTCTTTATACTTTTCAGGGTCAATCTCCTCCCCGACCCAACTTTCATACTCCGAGACAGTCACCCATTCAGGCGAACCATTCTGTAAGAACTCATCGATCGCCCCTTTGGAATAACTCCCCCATACGGCACCCTGACGATGAAGCATCCTATTGAAAGTTTCGAAAGTTGCGGGCAGCCCCGACACATCATACCCTTCGGTTTTGAGACGAAGCAGGAAGTTGTACATAGATTGTGCCACTTCGAGCCCGGTTGCTACGAGAGAGTTCTGTCCGGCTCCCCTAAAGAAGTATATCCCCACTCGTTTTTCGCTGTTGGGTTTTGTACGAAGGGAGACATAGTTGATAGCATTGTCTATGAAGTTGTTCAGGCGTTCCATGTCGGGATAGTGGACTTGTATCCCATCTTTTGCCTCTTGTTGTGTCGAGATGACTAGAGGGAGCAGAGCTCCGTCTATCTCGGGTAGTACCACACGAGCGGTAAGGTACCCGCCCGATGCCCCTTGCGGATCATCGAGCCACTCCTCTCGACTCTTGGGGATAGGTAGTGGAGCGAAGCACAAAGTATTACTTTCGGTGAAGTACTTTACTCCTTCATCTCCAGCATAACGCCCCATGGGGAGATAGATTACGGCATCCGGCTTCAGCTCGCGGAGCATACGCACTCGCCCATCTTTGGCCGTGAATGGATAGACATTCATACCCCTGCGAGTGAATATATTGATAAGGCTATCTATGTGAGCCCTATTGCCCTCTACCGGAAAGCCGGCTCCGCTTATCAATGCTATATTCGGAGCATCTTCATGATACAACCCTTCTTCCCTTAGGTGTGCTTTGAGAGCATCAGCCGTCTCATAAAACCTCCCTTCTTCTGTGTGATAGAAGACATCCAAAGGTAGTTCTATCGGTTCATCTGCCGGGATTCGCGATAGCTTTGTACGGTCAAACTCTTCACGAAGATAGAGCAACATATTTCGGAAGTTGGCACGCATTGCGTTCTTATAGTACGTATCCAGTCGTGCCTGTTGCACTTCGGATAGGTTGCGACTTTGCACGGTGTTGGAGGTAGAGACGGTAGAGTAGATGGGGATACCGGCGTCGGCCGATCTGTCGAATGCTATGCTTTGCTCTTCGGTCGGGCGAAAACCCGGTGCGAAGATGAGTATGGCATCATATCCGGTCAGGCGTTGTGCCTCGTCACTTCCTATCTCATCGACCTCAATACGTTTATCTTCGATGGAAAGGACGAAGTTCGCCACCTGATATGGTGGGAAGCCTACCAGTGCAACCCGGGTAGGCGCGAAGAAATAGTTGTAGCACAATAAACAAAGGAGTGCAAGGAGTATGAGGATGCTCATACCCGAGATGAGAAGTTTTCTACTGATCATATGTTATTAAGTGCGATACTACTTACGATACGGATAGGCATAGTAGAAGAGGAGATTGCCGGGAGTCCCACCTTTTTCAAAGGTGTGGAGGGTCACTTTGGCATAAGAGCCCTTGGCCGTCTTGACGATGTAGTCTCTATTTGCTTCGTATTTGTATTCACGAGTTGCAGGCTTGACGCTCACCCATCGGCAGAGGAGGGGATTGAGGGATACCTCTACATACTTTGTAGGGACGATAGGCTTCCCGTCCTTATTCAGCTCAACGATAGAGCGCGGTACATCGGGAGTGAAGTCCTCATCGGAGTTGTTGTCCCCGGCCATGGCAGCTCCGCCGAGTCCTATGCCCGAGCTCCCCCCATTGGTACGGACATAGTGCCCGCGGAAAGCGATATCCCAGCCCGTACTTGTCTCGGCTTCAGCATCGGAGAGAATGACTCTGCTGCCCTTCTCAAAGGAGAAGTAGACCCATGCCGTATGGTCAGTGCAGTCCAACTCTTTGAGCATATATGTCTCACTTTCTGGATCGAACTTGTCTGCACTGCACGCAGAGAGTATCACCAGAAGCACCCATAAGGTAGGGAGGGTTAGGGGCCATATCTTGGGCTGTCGTATCATGATTCTGTCAGTGACGTGATGTTATCTGTGTTTAGAATGCTAAGTTAAAGAAATATCTCCGCAAATGATGTGTGTGGAGTATGAAAAAAGAAGAGACTCTACGGCACATTACCGTAAAGTCTCCCGTGAGATGCTCTTCCTCTTGGACTTGAACCAAGGACCCTCTGATTAACAGTCAGATGCTCTAACCGACTGAGCTAAGGAAGAATTTCCCCACAAAGCATATGTAGTATGTGCACTTGGCTGAGGTGGCACCTAACCCCGTTGCTCTTCCTCTTGGACTTGAACCAAG
>JBHBLB010000084.1:0-5676 GCA_041791495.1 Porphyromonas sp. | reverse complement strand
TATATTATCATTACCTTTGAATAATAAGTCACAGGATTTTTATGCAGATGAATACCGACTTATTTATTAAAGAAGGAGAGATTACCGATAACGATTGTGAGCATTACGAGTTGACACGATTATATACACAGCTTCTCGAAGCCTTTGCTCGAAATACATATATGAGTATTTACGTAATAGACTTCAATAAGAAGGGTTTCCTTTATGTCTCCGACAACCCTCTTTTTCTCTGCGGGATGTCGGCAGAGCAAGTACGGGAGATGGGATTTGACTTCTACCGTACTCAACTTCCTGTCGAAGATCTACCGATACTCCTGGAGATCTATGCAGCTGTACATCAGTTTGCCGGAAGTATCCCTGCAGACCGAAAGCTGGAATGCTCATTGAGTTGTGACTTTCGGATCAGGCACCCAAAGAGTAAAGAGCTACTGATACATCACAAGCTCACTCCACTACATCTGACCAAGGAGGGCAAGATATGGCTGGCTCTATGTGTCGTATCTATATCCTCCCATAACGAGGTAGGCAATGTCGAGATCGTGTGCAAGGGGACTCTAACCCGTTGGAGATACGACCTCCAAACACACAAGTGGGTAGAATGCTCCATAGTTATACTCAAAGAGGAGGAAAAGAAGGTACTCTACCTCTCGGCTCAAGGTTACACGATGACGGAGATAGCCGAGCGGATGAATAAGTCAGTAGATACTATAAAGGGATACAAGCGACAAATCTTTGATAAACTTGGTGTGACAAGCATCACCGAAGCCATATCTCGGATGCTCCACTCCAAGATAACCTGATGCACACCTATCGCAGGGACTAAAGGGCTGCACCCTTCGCTTGTCATGGAGATGTGGATAGCAACTTGCGGAGAACGGGATATGTGCAGGTTTTCAGGGACAGATTTTCAGTAATCAGGGGCAGAAAAGCAATTTTCAGCCCCTGATTATTATTTTTCAGCCACGGAATACAACCTCGGATGCGGAAAAAGGTGACTTAAGATACCGTAAAAGGCAGGACAAGGTGCGGTAAAGGTGGAGGGTGGAGCCGGATGGCTCGTGATATCATACCGGGGAAGTCGGTCGGGAGATACGTTACTGCTTATCGAACTTGGGGATGGGGGCTTCCTTTTTTCGCTGATTTTGGGTAGTGAGTGCTCTATGCTTTGAATCTCAGGTTATCGGTATAAAACAAATAAGGGGCGACGAAATCATAACATTTCGTCGCCCCTTGTCGAGACACTTGTGTGTACTTTATCTTATGAAAGGCTCATAAAAGTCAAGATGGCAACGAGTAGCCCCAAGATAGCGTATAGCTCGGGGAATACTGCCATAACCATGGTAGGCACAAATACATCATGACCTGAAGCGACTCCTGCTATACCTTCGGCACATACTTGTGCCTGACGGATAGCTGATATAAGGGCAACTACACCGAGGATAAAGCCGGCTCCAAGGATAGCCCACGCGGTCAGTGCTGTCATATCTGGCGATATGAGGGACTGTGCAAGGTAAAAACCCACGAATCCGTATAGACCTTGCGATGAAGGGAGCGCAGAGAGACCGATATACTTACCCATCTGGGAGGCATCTTTCTTCATTGCGCCGACCACTGCCTTACCACTGATCGTGATACCGATACTACTGCCTACGCCTGAAAGTACGACCATAAAAGCGATACCCATGTAAGCCAACATCAAGTTTGTTTCCATAATAAATTTAGTAGTTTGTTTTATTGTTATTTGTATTACTTGTTTTATTGTTTACGTGAAGAGGAAGAGACTTCTTTCAGAGGAGTATATGCCTTGCCACCTCCCTCGAAGCTGGAGTTGTTGAAATACTCAACGAAGATGAGTCGGATCGGATGTACCAATGCTCCGATCATAGTGAGACCGAAATTGATCCCATGACCGAGAAGCAGGATAAATAGCACCACAATCCATCGGACATAGATGGGCAAGCCGTCGCTCATCGAAAATGCCAAGGTATTGAATACACTTCCCAAAATCGCTCCGGTAAGGCCAATAGCGAAGAGACGGATATAGGAGAGGGTGTCTCCCAAGAGTCCTGACGCCGTATTGTACGCTGTCCAGAGGGAGCTTCCCAAGTTGAACAACAGATTCTTGCCCGGGCTATTGAAAAAGAGCATAATGATAGCGCAAACTCCTGCGATACCGTACATGATATAATTCACTACGGGTGGAACCTGAAGGCTGAGCTGTGGCAAGCCGAACAGTACAGATGCAAGTATGACAACGATAAAGATGGTCCACGCGAATGGAGAGAGGGCGTGCCGCATCCCCATCTGTACCTTGACCTTGTATGCTCCGACAAACTTTGCGAGTATAATCTGTGTAAGTCCCAGCGCGATAGAGATAATCATCATATTGTCTGATGATATGAAGAAGTGTCGTATCGAAGCAAGTGCTTCTACCCTTGCAAGCTCGACTCCAAAGAATGAACCGGAGAAGAACCCTACGACAACTCCTGCCGCTCCAAGGAATTGGAACAGGGTAAGGAACGGCTTGAGGCTCTCCTTGGCTTTCATCTTCATGTAGGTACATACGCCAAAGAGCAACAATCCGTAACCTGAGTCTCCAAAGCAGATGGCAAAGAAGAGCATAAAGAACGGAGCGACAAATGGGGTCGGATCCAACTCGTGGTAGTTCGGAAGGGAGAAAAGCTTCACGATAGGCTCGAAGGCCCTTACGAAGAAGTTGTTCTTCAACTTCACAGGAACGTTTTCGCCCTCCCGGATTTCTACCTTGGCGTAGGCATACCCTTCGGCATCGAGTGATTGCTCTAGGAATTGTGACTCGGTCTCTGGTATGAAGCCCTCAAGGACATGCAGGGTGTCATCGAAAAGATGTTCACCTTGCAGGAGGGCATTGTTCATATTATATGTATCCTCAAGCTCGGTAGCGTATCGTGTCAGAGCAGAGGTGTCGTGCGATATATACAAGAGGCTGTCCTTGAGTAGAGCTATCCGGGCTGTCACTTCTTGTATCTCTGCATCTATCGAGGTCATGCTCCTCATCGGTGGATATACCCTCTCGGCTTGCAGGTCCGGGATACCCGTACCTGATGTCACCGTAACGAAGTAGGTCACCCGACGTAGTTCTGAAATGACAATAGCTCCGAATGTATCTTCCCACTCAGGCTTGTACTGAGGAGTAGGTACGGTCCAGAATGCTATCTGTTGCCCAGAGGCGGAGAGGGTATCCAATAAGTCTGGATCGAAGTCTCCCCAAGCATCGAGCTCACTTATGAGTTGGGTGAGCTCTTGTACCTTACGTTCCTCAGCGGCTATCCGTGCATCTATATCGGCAATGGTGTCAATATATTTGTGAGCATCTACAAAGAGGTCGTCGGAAAGGGCATCGCTATGTGGTAAGGTCTTAGCCTCTCCAACCGTAAGTGCGGATCTCTTCAGTGTCGAAGTCATTCGATCAAGTGCTTGCTTGACTTTCTTCTGTTCGTTGAGAAGCGTCTTGATCTCTTCAATATGCTTAGTGTCGTTGTTCTCCCTTATGTGGACGACACCGAGATCTCTGAGACGGAGCAGAAAATCAGAGTACTCTTTGTGGAAAATCAAGAAAGAGTACTTATTCATCTTTATGATCATAACGTCACCTCCTGTTCTTTCTTCTCAATGTTTGCACGCATGATTTTCTGTGAAGCTTTCGAGAGCGACTCTTCGTCTTCAAGATATCGCTTAATCTTTCGGATAGCATCTTGGTAGCCAGGGATCTGCACCTTCTCGAAGAGATTTACCTTCTGAGTGGTTTTCTTTCGCGCATGCTCCAATAGTTGCAACTTAAGACGAGTGAACTCAGCCTCTATACCTACCTCAGCAAGACCACGAACGAGCGTCATCCCCTCCATGTACCACGATGGTCTATCAGTGAGACTGAATGGACGTACCACGTACTCCACCCCTTCCAGCACCGGTATAACTACACCGGCGATCTTGCGAGTAGACATACGTACATCGCTGACACTGATGAGATTTGCGTCGAACTCGTTCCATAATGCAACCATACCGTCGTATGCCTGCATGTGTTCCTCGAGTTGTCTCTCCAGAATATCGGCTTTATCTTTGGTACGCTTCACTTCCATACGCAAAGCACTCTCCTTACTTTTGATCGTAGGGAGGGCACGCACACGTATCTTGAGCTGCTTCTCCTGTTGCTGAAGAGAGGTCTTGTTGTATTGAAATTTAATTGCCATAACCGGGGTAGTTTACTTCGATGGCCAGTATTTATCCACAAACTCTTGGCGGATATTCACCTCCGCAGGAGAGAAATGATCTGCAAAGAGACGCCATGCCGTATCCAACATGGCAGTGGTGTTCTGATTGACATCTATCGCCAAAAGCCCGTTCGAGTACTCTTTTGCAAATGCCAGCGAGCGTTCGTCGTAGTCAGTAAGGTCGAACCCGTTCTCAAGTTTTGTCTGAGCATTAGCTGCATCGGCATAGAGACGCACAGCAGCATTCATCACTTGAGGATGATCTTCTCTGGTATCCTTCCCAATCACCAGCTGTTTAAGACGAGACAGACTTCGGAATGGATCTACGATAACTTTACCAATCTCACTGTCTCGTCGCAGATAAAGCTGCCCTTCGGTGATATACCCCGTATTGTCCGGTACTGCATGCGTAATATCTCCTCCCGAGAGGGTGGTCACTGCGATAATCGTAATAGATCCACCAGCAGGGAATTGGACCGCCTTCTCGTATATCTTCGCTAAGTCAGAGTAAAGGGAGCCGGGCATTGCGTCTTTAGATGGGATTTGGTCCATCTTATTGGAAACGATGGCAAGAGCATCGGCATAGTTGGTCATGTCAGTGAGTAGTACCAGTACCTTTTCGTGCTTCTCCACAGCGAAATACTCTGCAGCAGCAAGAGCCATATCCGGGATGAGAACTCGCTCGATAGAGGGATCCTCGGTAGTATTGATAAAGCTTACAATACGATCTAAAGCACCTGCATTTGAAAATGTATTCTTAAAGTAAAGGTAATCATCATTGGTGAGCCCCATTCCCCCAAGGATAATCTTGTCGGACTCTGCGCGAAGAGCAACCGTCGCCATCACTTGATTGAATGGTTGGTCCGGGTCAGCGAAGAATGGAATCTTCTGCCCTGTCACCAACGTATTATTAAGGTCAATACCCGAAATACCGGTAGCGATGAGTTCCGAAGGCTGTTCGCGACGTACTGGGTTTACGGAAGGTCCACCGATTTCTATCTCTTCTCCTTCAAGCTCTGGCCCTCCATCAATCGGATCGCCATAGGCATTGAGGAAACGTCCGGCAAGACTTTCACTTACCTTCAACGAGGGAGACTTGCCCAAAAATACTACTTCTGCATTTGTTCGTATATCCTCTGTACCAGAGAATACCTGCAAAGTGACCTCATCTCCTTGAATACTTACCACCTGCGCTAGCTTACCGTCGATAGTGGCGAGCTCGTCATACCCGACTCCTTGTGCCCTTAGAGCACAGGTAGCTTTAGTGATCTTCGAAATCTTTGTATATATTTTTTGGAATGCTTTTGTAGCCATAATCATAGTCTTATATGTAGATTACTTCATGCTTTCAAGGCAACTTCAGCAACTTCTTTCCTTTTCCTTTCATCAAGGAGCGAAGAGAGTTGGGCCTCATACTTATCAAACT
>JBHBLB010000083.1:0-24458 GCA_041791495.1 Porphyromonas sp. | reverse complement strand
GTTTATTCTTAATATAAGTCACATCACTAGTAGTATCATCTTTACTATCAGCAACAACAAGCCCACCAATAAATGAGCCAACAACCGATACATCCCAGCCCACTTGATACTTAAGATCCTGGTGTTTCTTATCAGTTACCGTAAAAAGTAAACGATAGGTACCATTACTTTTAGGTTTTACCATTTGGTAATTGAGAACAATATCCGTACCTATTTCTTCATACTCAACCTTATTTTTATCTGTTGATTTTGAAATCTGCCATGAGTATGTCAGATCAGACATTTGACTATACTTAACTTTCGGCTCTAAGTGAAGCACCTCTTGAACACCAATATTAAGTAGCTCTGGGATACCAGTGGTGTCTATTACCACCTCTTCTATTCTATGCTCCGGAATAGTACTGCGATCTGCATAACAAGATGTAAAGAACAGCCCGAATAAAAGAAGCATAAACGTATATGTAAAATATGGTTTCATATTTATTGTTGATTTCTTTGATTAATACTTACGAGCTCTTATAGGCTTACCTTTGTTGATACCAGCTTCGTGTAGTAAAGGTTTATCAGGATTCGCAGCCTCATATTCTTTTATATAATCTTCAATCTTACGTGCATAAGCTTTGTAAATAGCTCCTTTCTCTATATGAAATGACGCAGGCAGATACTTATATTTACCAGACTGAGACGTATTGGCAGCTGATCCATGAACATCAGTATCATCCCAATCTATCCATCCCAATGCATTGACAATAACTGATAAAGCATTCGTACTGAAATAGCTTTTATCATCAGAGTTAAACACAGGTGTACCTTCTATCAACATATTATATGATATGATATGATATTTATTTGTTGGTGCAGGAAGCCTTTTACTCCAAGTAAGCCTTCCTTTCACAAACTTGTCTGGGCCCACAAGCAAATCTTCGGAAGTCTTCAGTTTAATTGCCAAAGAGAAATCTTGTTCGGCCAAACCGTCACTATTCACCAGTCGAAAAATTATCTCACCTTGAGATTTCCCTGCCGGCATCACTGCCGATACAAACTGATACGATCCGGCAGGAGCCACAGAAGTAGCTTCATCTATCTCGAATGCGATTGTCCGATCTTTGTTACTAGTGAGCCCAATAAGCATTACAGGGATGCTAAAGTCATAACTTTGTTCATTGTCTTTCCCCCAGAACGAGTATGTAACTTCAAAAGTTTCTGACTCTTCGACATAACCAGCAGGTTCACTATTATCTCTATCAAATGTACGATATGGGAATCGCACGGATGCATACTGTTCATTGTAAGTGGGGATTTCACTCTTTTTGCAACTGGCTCCAAATAATAGCGTAACTGCAAGCAAAGAGAGAATTAGCTTTGAATATATAGTCGTCTTCATAATCAATTCATGTATTTGAAGTATTTATTGCACACGCCCTGACCGAATTTCAAAATCCGGATATGGGATGAGGTACTCCTCATCATCCATCACGACGTCTTCAGCCAGCATGGGAATATTCTTTATACCAAGTCGTTTATATTGGAAGAAAAGGACTCCTTCAGAGATAAATTCCTTTTCGTACTCTTTCATTATCTCAGTCAATACCTTTTCATCCTCAAGAGTATCTACAAGAAGTTCAGTTATTCCCCTAGCAGTCCTCATACTATTGAGCAACCTGATCGCTTCTGTTTTATTCCCTATGGATAAGTTAGCTTCGGCAGCAACGTAATACATTTCAGGGATACGTATCATATTGACTTTATTACGGAAGTTTTCAAGCGTAGACTGATCGGAATGATACTTCAGAGAGACGTATGACGAGGAGCCAGAGTTCTTGAGCACCAACTTAGAACCTCGAACATCACTGTTACTTCCTTCATATATCTCATTGATACGATATCCAGGAATAGTAAGAGCTATAGCATCAGACGCAGTGGCATTAGGCACAAAATACTTTGCTGCTAATTCAGAAAGGCGGGCAACTGATAGACCAAATAGCGACTCTGTAAATAGAGAAGTCGTATTAGCACCTATTTCTCCTGTACGCATCATCCTTATAGTAGTTCCGAGAGTTGCATTCTCATATCCCTTCTTCTCGGAAAATTCAATGATTTCCTGTGCGGCATTCAATGCTTCTTTCATCGAACCAAACCATAGATGTACACGAGCCTGGAGAGCCTTTACTGCATAGTAATTGAGATGCAAGTCTCGATACTTATAAAACCCATCCACATTCACTGCTTCATACTCTTTGATGTCTTTCCCGCTAGAGACAGGGTCATTACCCTTAAGCAATCCTTCAGCCTCATTCAAGTCTTTAAGCAAAGCGGCATAGTACTCCTTACCTGTGATCTGAGGTGTGAGAGACTTTTTTAGTTCAGTTACGTATGGGACAGTCATCTTTGTTGAAAGGGTGGCTTCTCTCTCCTTCCAATTCCCATATCCATACATACGAAGAAGGTCAAACTGGAGGTAAGCTCGGATAGCAAGAAACTCACCTCTTATCACAGCGTAGTCGATGGGATTAAGTTCACTTTTCTTCTTTTCAAGAATGCGTAATCCCTCATTGGCATTAACAATGACAAAGAACATTCGATCCCAAATCCCATCAAAAAAGGTAATTGATAACGGAGTCTTGTGTTTATGATCGAAAAGAGATTTTGTCCATTCGTCATTATTCTTTTGAAACTGATGTGCCATCACTTCTGGACCATACCATGTCATATTCTTGCCATAGAGAGTTGCTTCCGCCATAGCAATATAACATCCATTCAATGTTTGCTGAAAACCCTTCACGGTCTTATAATGCTTTTCCTCCCTTATTTCTGAACTGGATGTGACATCAAACCACTTATTGCAGGAGGAAAGCAACAAGAGTGTCAATCCTATGTAGATAAATTTCTTCATAGTTGTAGTTATCTTTTTCATAGATCAGAACGTTGTAGTGAGAGTAAATGATACTTTGCGAGAGAAAGGATAAGAAGTCCCACGCTCGATATCAATACTTGAAAAAGTCAGCAGGTCGTTCATCAACATAGATACCCTCATACGCTTTAGCCCCATAGGTTTATAAAGTTTTGATGGGAGGTCGTAATAAAGTGTCAGAGATGATACGTGCAGCTCGTTACGGTCCTGTACAAAGCGCGTAGTCGGACGCGTTTTCATTGCACTATCAAACTTCTTATATTTAGTGACTTGACCTGGGGTACGCCAACGTCCATCTGCAAGTCGAGCATCAACATTATATGTGATATCGGCATTTTCTACTCTATCTACGAGGGTAGTATTATATAGCTGTCCACCCCAAAGGAAGGTGAATGTGGCATTAAGTCCGAATCCTTTGTATTCCGCATTGAATCCCATATTTCCTCTTAGCTTAGGAGCAGTGTCTCCCACCGGGGAAAGGTCTGCAGGATCATAGTCATAAGTGAGGGAACCATCACGTTTGATGAATATCTCTTGCCCACGTCCGGGATCGATACCTGCGGAAGGGACTGCCCAGATTGTAGTCATAGAGCGACCATCGACATAGAGAGGTAATGGACGAGATGCGGTACCGACAGTGGAGTTTTTCATCAGAGTCTCGTTATATTCCTTAAGGCTGTCTGACAGTCTGACGATATAGTTTTTGTTATGAGCGACAGAGCCATACAAGTTTAGGAAGCCATTATTTGAACGGAGTGCCATGTATGAAGCCTTGATTTCAAATCCGGAGTTACGCACAAGCCCAAGATTATCCTTCACGATAGAGAACCCTGTTGAGTTAGGTATGGTAAGGTCGGTAAGCATATTCTTTGTATCAGCAATATATGCGTCAAGAGAGAGTGAAAGCCCTCCCACTCTCACGTCCAAACCTGCGTTCATATCCAACTTCTGTTCCCACTTCAGGTTTGGGTTTGGCATATTATTGAGATAAGCACCTGTAAGACCGCCATAGAGCACACCGGTATAGTACATATAGGTTGCTATGGCAGAGTTTGTAGAAAAGTTCTGATTTCCTGTGAGCCCAACCGAACCTCTCAGTTTGAGTTGTTGGATCTTATCAAAAGACTTCATCCAACTTTCGTTGTGGATATTCCACCCCGTACCCAAAGACCAACTGGTAGCCCATCTGTTGTTTGCGCCATAAAGCGAGGAAGCACTCTGTCTTACGTTGGCATCCAATAGATAGCGGTTATCATAAGAGTACGAAAGCGAAAGCAGGAAGCTCGCTTCTCTATTGATGGATGACCCTCCGGTAGGACGAGTATTTTCGGCATATTGCTTGGCAAAAGTAATATCTGCGACCTCCGTATTAGAGAATCCCTCTGCAACATGTACGAAAGCGGAGTTGGTAGTTTCGGAAAGGAACGCACCGGCATTCCCAAACAGTGCATGCTTGCCTACCGATTTATTGTAGTTTATATTGAAGTCTCCGGAGAATTGCCCGCTCTTACCGTTTTCAAGGGTATAACGCCCTTTGCGTTCGTTCTGGCTTGCGGAATATCCAGCAAAGAATGAGTGATCGGCAGGAAGGAATTTATTTGCCTCAAACAACTTCCTATTCACACCGAAACGAAGCACAGACTTCAACGAAGGAGTCATTTGCCATTCGGTATAGAAGTTATTGGTTATCTGGGTATATTCGGTCGTAGACGTAGTCCCTATCACAGCGTCATACATCGGATTGGGGATCCCTGCCTCTGCCCATCTCAGCACGTTGCCCTTTGCATCGGTAGCTTGCCAGTAAGGGTTCATCTTAACGTAGTCGGAGAATGTACCGTATGGTGAGTCTTCCCCTCTGTTAGAAGCGACCGTAAGTATATTTCTGAACGTAAGGTTATCCTTACGGTATGAGACATTTGCAGTAGCAGAGATAGTGGTGCGATCCGATCCTATCATGGCACCTGCCACTTTATTGTACATAAAGTCTATGGTGTTACGAAGGCTTTTGGCGTCTCCCAACTCGACACTTAAGTTATGTTTGTGTCCCACTCCCGTACGAAGAGGTTTAGCAAGCCAATAAGTATTGAGCCCCTCAAGTGCAAGTTTTTTGCGAGAGTTGTATAGAGCCGTCAGATACTCCTGGTTCATACGAGTACGAGCAGTATATGCACCATCGAGCGTCTCTACTTCAAGCTTTCGGGAACTATCGGTAAGCAGGTTATAACTTGTCAGGTCAGGCATCTCGATTGTGACACCTCCGTTGTAGGTTACCCGCTGTTCGTTACCAAGAAGTTTCTTTGTTTCGATGACGATAACGCCATTCGCCGCCTTAGAGCCGTAGAGAGCCTTCGCAGATGCATCCTTGAGGATGGTCAGAGACTCGATACGGTTCATATCCAAGTCCATTATCGTCTCTATCGACGTCTCGAATCCATCGAGGATAAAGAGCGGTTGGTTGGGGCGATTGCCGTACTGTCCCCTTAGAGATGTATTACCTTCGGTGGGGAAGCTGGAGGTTCCACGCATCGAAATATCTGGGAGGGCATTCGGGTCGGAGCCGGAGAGTAGATTGTCCGGCATATAGATCGTCGGGTCTATGTTCTTAAGGCTTTGAAGGACGTTCTGGTTCCCGACCTTCTGAAGCTCCTGTCCCGTGATCGTAGAAGCGGACCCCGTGAACGAGCCTGCCGAGCGAGTGAAGATACCTGTGACCACAACTTCCTTGAGCTGACTCTTACTTTTGAGCGTCACGTTGTGTGAGATATCTCCTATCCCTGCGGTAAGCTTATAGACATAAGGCTCCATTCCGACAAAGGAGAATCTGATCTGTGCAGCAGTGTTATTGGGCACTTCTACCTTGTAGTGCCCATCCATGTCTGTCCCTACATAGATCTTCAGTTCGGAAATGACGACACCTGCACCCATGATAGGGAAGCCATCATCATCTACGACCGTACCGGAGACGACTCTTTTGTTGGCTTTCTTCGGGGTGAGGATAGTCACGATCTTGTCATTGATGTTGTAACTCAGTCCTCCTTTCGCAAGGACGCGAGTAAGGAGTCCGCTCACGGGTTCGTTTTCTGCCGTAACGGTAATAGTACCGAGGGCTTTGACTTGGTCGGTGTTGTAGACAAAGCTAAGCCCCGTTTTCGTTTTCAGGATGTCAAAGAACTCTTTGACCGAAACTGACTTAAGGCTCAACGTCACCTTAACATCGTCAGCCCCTGTCGCTGCATAAGCCATCCGAGTGATCACAGTTGGAGATGTGATCAGCAAGAAGACCAAGAGCAACCACTTCTTGATAGGTTTTTTAATTGCCATAGTATTTATCAATTATCACTTGAAATAATTATCTGCTTTCCTTCGACCTTGACACTGAGCCCCGTGACATCCGAGATGGCACTGAGAAGGGCCCTAAGGGATGAGCTATTGCGATCCAGGTCGCCGGAGAATCTTACGTTAGCGATCTCCGGGTTTGTGTACTTCACACTTACGCCGTACCAGCGTCCGACTATATCCATGATACGAGAGAGAGGCATGTCGTCAAAGTTGATGCGCCCTTCGTCCCAAGCTATGTATGGGGTCACATCCACTTCCTCTATCACGACCTGTTTATTATCGTGAGAGAAGAGTGCCATCTGTCCCGGGCGCAGGAACGCTTCGTCCACCTCTGCCCCCCCTTTCGGGGTCACGCCCACTCGACCTTCGACCAGCACCACTTCGGTACTTCCATTCCTGTTGGCCTTGACATTGAATGAGGTTCCATACTGTTTGACCCGACCTCCATCCGTCGATATGATAAAAGGACGGGCATCCTTGGCAACCTTCACATAGGCTTCTCCCCGGATATATACGTTACGGCTCTTGGGGCCAAAGTGACGAGGGAAGTGGAGTTCCGAGTCATAATTGAGATGAATCTCGGTTCCATCCTCGAGAGTTACTCGGAATTCATGCCGTTCGTTCGTACTCAGCACATGAGACGGTTCGTCATCTACGACTGAGCGATGGGCCTTACTACGGTCTCTTCCGCTTGCTATGTACGATGACGAAGCCGGTACACTTAGTGACTGCTCCCCATCTATGGTATGCAGGGTTGCCTCGAATGCTATGGGCTCGATACCTTCGCTCACCACCTCGTCACGCCCTATATTGGTAAATAGATAGGTAGCGAACATAAGAGGGAACAGTATCACTGCCGCATACTTGAGGATACGCAGTGGCGAGCGTCCGGATCTCTGTGGCTGAGCAATCAGATCTCCGAAAGTGATGTTACGCTTGCGCTTAGCATAGGCCTGGGAAATCTGGGAGAGCTCTCTGCGCTCCTCCATCCTCTCCTTCAGGGCAGAAAAGGCCGGTACCTCGGTCAGGAGGGCATCCAGTTCGATTTGCTCCTCCTCCGTTATTATACCTAACTTTTTCGCCGCCGTCAAGTACTTAAATCTATCAAGTTTATTCATCATCTGTAATCCGAATTGTTTTGCAATCTATTACCAAGACGAAGATCAGGCGTAATAGAGTGACAGCGCCACTAAATATTTCATCTATTTAACATACATCTCTATATAATCATGGCTAAAATGGGTAATAAAATCCTCCACAGCGAGTACAGGACTTGTGTTCAGGAGCTGAAAGTTAGTTTTCAGCCCCTGAAAATTAGTTTTCCGCAACAGAAAATCAATTTTCCGCTGCGGAAAACAACTTTAGGTACGGTTATCGGGGAGTCTCGTCCCGGTAGTGATCAACGTCTCTACGGCCGGAATAGCCCCCGAGACAGGGAGCACAAAGAGAAAGTCCGGCAAGTTCGCTTGAACCTGCCGGACTCTCTCTTTGGTCTGGTACGCTCATCACTCCAACCTCACGTTGTACAGACGCGCAGGCGAAGCGAATGGGATCCGATGCTCTTTCGTCAGAGTGATCCGCCTCTGCCCGGAAGCAGTCCTGGGCAGTCCATTAAGCGGTAACGAGTGCTCACTGTACGCCTTCGGAACACTAAGGGCAAAGTCCAGTGCTCCCCCCCAACGGCTGTAAACTTTGAATACCAAAGTATGAGTCCCCGAAGTGAGCGGGAGTAGGAGCATGATCGTATCCGAGCTCTTACCCTTGGCGGGATGTAGCAACTCCCCTGCAATATACTTCCCATCAAGATACACAAGCACGCCATCCTTGTATGCAACCTCAAGCGGCAACGATAGCGGGGTCTCCGTGGAGATGGTATATCGGAGATAGTACGATGTATGCCCCTGCACCGTGTCGGTATACTTCCATAGGTGGGGACTGTCTACCCATTTGGTGGAGAGAGACAGCTTAGGACTGATGAGCTCCTCGGGGACATTCCCGAAGAGGCCTCGTTGCTTCGCCACCCTGCAGTCAATCCACTTGATCTCTTCAGCAGAGAACGCCTTACGAATGGTCTCTTGCGGTGTCAGGGTCATAGGTATTTCCGTATGACCGAGTTTCAGTATGATATTGCGCCCTACCTCCCGGTCTGTAAAAGTAATCCGGGAAAATGACCTTGACTCTGGGATATCCCACTGATACCCCAGGATACTTCTGAACGTGGTATAGTAGTCTACCGATGACTGTGCGTACAAAGGTGTGGCATTGTATAGGTGTAGGGCCGCCTCGTCACACGACATTCGGAGGACTTCGACCGGAGCATCAAACCTGAGCTTCACTACCGAGAACAAAGGAGTATCTGCCCCCTTGGATGGCTTAAGGGTAAGCGAGAGTCTGCTCTCGGGACGCTTGATGCGCACGGATGCCTTGCTGTTGAGGAGCTTTGCAGACTTGACCTTCCCTTTGACAGCTGGGAGCTCGATGGTCTCCGTACCTCGGGGGACAAAGATGTACATACTCCGCCGATCCTTGGAGAGTGTGACGGCAGGTGTCCCCGACTCCTGCGTAAAGGGGCCGGGAAGGGTATTGTAGATAGCTTCGCTCATCGGAGCAATCTCTTCGCCAATACGGGAGATCACTTCGTGCTCAAATGGTACGACGCTGCCGTCTCCCATAGGACCGATATTGAGCAAGTACTTGCCTCCCATGGATACAACCTTTACGAGGTGCCCCAACTTCTCGGCTACCTTATCGGACACCTTCCCCCTCTCTTGCCATGAACGATATCCCCAGGTCTCGTGAAACATAGAGGCGGCAGTCTGCCATGGTAGCATCATATCGTAATCTGGGAACTGATTGTCCGGCAAAACACAAAAGTCGGCATAGTCATTGCCCAGTCTCCCACTCACCATACAATCGGGTTGAAGCCGGTGAACGAGGTGATACAACTCCTCACTCTGTGCTGGCGTTTGCGATCCCATATCGAACCAGAGCTCGTCTACTTTGCCGTACTTAGTGAGTAGTTCGGCGACCTGAGCCTTATTGTACTCATGGTGTGAGGGAGTGATAGGGTCGGCATTGTGCGAACTGAACGGCATAGCTCCGGGGAAGTGCCAATCTATAAGCGAGAAGTAGATACCAAAGCCCATACCTTGCTTGTGGCAGGCTTCGGCAAGCTCTGCAAGGAGATCCCGTCTCGCCGGCGTAGCATCATAGACATTGTAACGAGTAGTCGCGGTTCTGAACAGACAAAAGCCGTCGTGGTGCTTGGCGGTCATCACGATGGAACGCATCCCGCCTGCCTTTGCCAATGCAACAATAGCCTCTGCATCAAATGCTCTTGCCCCAAACTCCTGAGTGTATACCTCGTACCAGTCGGAAAAGCCTATGCCAAAGGTCAATATCTGTTCGGAATATCCTCTGGTCACAGGCTTGCCATCCCATACCCCTCCGGGGATAGAGTACAGCCCGTAGTGGATAAACATCGAATACTTATCTCCGGCCCAGTCTGCCTGCACATGCTGTAAGAGAGCAAATACGACACAACAAATTGACAAAAACAATCTCCTAAACATATAATCCGATCTTATCGTTTTCGAATCCAAGCATATCGCCCTCCGGGGAGTGTACGTACCTCTCCGTCCATCTCAAGCTCAAAAAGGAGTGCGGATACTGTAGTGAGCGGTTCGCCAAGTCGTATAGAGATGTCTTCGACAGTCATATCATCCACACTCTTGAGCAGCTTCACGATAGGTGTATCGTCGGGATCATCCGTGGGCTCTTCACCGTAATCCAACGGAAGCCGCCCCATATCCTTATGACCGGATAGCATCCCGAGCTCTTCAAGCATTTGTCTTGGTGAGGTAAAGATGCTTGCCTTCTGCAAAGCAATCAGCTTATTGCACCCCTGAGAGTAGGGATCAAACAAACGGCCTGGTACGGCATACACACACCGCGAATAGTCAAAGGCTATATTTGCAGTAATAAGAGCTCCGCCCTTTTCTGGACTTTCGACGACCAATGTTGCTGGCGAAAGCCCTGCTACAATCCTATTCCGCGCCACAAAACGCTGAGGCAAGGGCTTTGTCGCATAGGTATATTCGGTCACAATCCCTCCGCCATTGGCACACATCTCTGCGGCAAGATGACGATGAGTACTCGGATAAAGTGTGTGATGCCCGTGGGCAACTACCGCCACCGTACGTAACCCTGCATCCAAAGCAAGGCGATGGGCGCAATAGTCTACCCCATAAGCCAAACCACTAACTATAACAAGATCGGGACAAAACGTAGCCCACTCCTTGAATACCTCTCGAAGGGTATCCTCAGTGTAAGGGGTCATACGTCTTGTCCCGACAACACTTATCATGGGAGCAGACACGGGAAGTGTACCACGTAGGTACAAAACAAGCGGTGCATCAAAGCAAGCTGCGAGCATCTCTGGGTAGCCTGCCTCTCCCAAAAACACGGGGGTGATATCCCCCTTATACTGATCCAATATCTCCATTTCCGCCTTTGCCGCCGCTTCGGCGGTAGAGTTCCGGATGGAAGAAATAAGTTTGCGCCCGACTCCAGGCACTTCGGCAAGCTCACTTACCGATGCAGAAATGACAGAGGATGCGCTTCCAAAGTGTTCGATCAGTGCTTGTGAGACAATAGCTCCTACGCCATCGGTACAACTAAGTCTCAACAATGCTTGACGCTCGCTCGTCCACTCCATAGCACTTATCCTATACTTATCCCTTAGGGATACGGTCTCCCAAGAGTATATCAAAGTACTCTCCTCGGGTCAGTACACCATCCTTCACGATAACGACCGAGACCTTGCCTTGGGCAGCTACCTCCATCGTAGCGCAGTTTATCACATCTTGCTCAAAGATGAGCTTAGCCCCTTTCCTGACGAAATTCAATCCGACACAGAAGTAATCGCCACTTCTCAACGAACGCTTATAATCAATCTCCACTCTCGCTACCATGGCGTCATAGCCGTTATCGTGCATCTTGGAGAAGTTTTCACCAAGAGTCTCGAGAAATTCATGGCGGGCATGCTCCATATATCGTTGATAGTTGGCATTATTTACCACTCCTTGGATATCGCATTCGTAATCTCTTACTTTCATCTCGAGGAGAAATATATACTCTTTCCCGGATATGCTTTTGAACTTTGTACTCATTATTGTCAATACTTACTGATTGTTTCAACATCTCTCATTACATACAGACGATCGCCCGGGCGCACCTTTTCAGGGACAAGACACGAAAACCGATCACCCTTGGACACCTTCTCCCTACGCAAGTCATCGATACGCATATCATCAGACCCTAAAAATACCGCACCGGTAGTAGGCCCGCTTACCATAAGTTCCTCACCAGAGGCAATGAAACTACTCTCCAGTTCAAACTCAGCTACCCCAAGTTTGCTGAAATATTTGAGCACCTTTCCAACATTTACCTTAACACGAGTAGCAGAGGACCCGTACTTATGTGTCCATTCTCCTAGACGTTGCCCCAGATAGTACCCGTCCCAAAAGCCTCGGTTAAACACTTTCGACAAGCGACTATCCCAATCATCGATCTTCTCTTGCGTATAATCATCGGCAAGATGTGCAAGTATCGCCTCGTTATAGCACTCACATACCGTTCGGACATACTCAGGGCCACGAGCTCTTCCCTCTATCTTGAAGACACGTACTCCCGCATCCATCATCTTATTCATAAAGTGAATGGTCTTTAAGTCCTTGGGAGACATGATATATTGGTTCTCAACATCGAGTTCTATATCACTCTCTTTGTCCTTGACGGTATATCCTCTTCGACAGATTTGGTTGCATGCCCCTCGGTTGGCGGATGCGTTCATCTCATGAAGGCTTATATAGCATTTACCACTCACGGCCATACAAAGTGCGCCATGGGAAAACATTTCAATACGAACCAAGTCTCCCTTTGGCCCACGTATATCTTCCGCTAAAATGGTATTATAGATATGCTCGACCTGCTCGAGGTTTAGCTCTCGTGCCAATACGACAACGTCAGCAAATCGTGCGTAAAACCTTAATGCCTCTACGTTAGTAATGTTAAGCTGTGTTGAAAGATGTACTTCTACACCTTGGGTAAAGGCGTATGACATTGCCGCAACATCAGATGCTATGATGGCAGAGATACCTGCTTCTTTAGCGGCATCCACAATCTCTCTAAGGAGAGACATATCGGAGTCGTATATGATTGTATTGACTGTGAGATACGTCTTTATTCCCTTGGGTTCGCATATCTCGACTATCTTCCTCAGGTCTTCAGTAGTGAAGCTCTTGGACGAGCGAGCTCTCATATTCAGTCCCTGTATCCCGAAGTAGACCGAGTCCGCTCCCCCTTGTATGGCAGCATACAGAGCATCATAGCTTCCTACCGGTGCCATGATCTCAAACTGTGCTCTTGTATATCCTTTCATTTCTCTATCCTTGTTATCTTTGTATCACACAAAGATAGTACAATTCGACGACCCTGCTCTCTATGAGAATTTGAGTAACTTTGCTTTCGAGCATCGATAATCTCCCATTGTATGATATTAAAGCAGCTATCTCTTACGAACTATAAAAATATAGAGGCTACAACCCTTACGTTTTCTGACAAACTCAATTGTATAGTCGGATCAAATGGAATGGGGAAAACAAATCTCCTCGATAGCATATACTATCTCTCCTTTGCGCGTACCTGTGTCTACCTCCCAGACCATATGGTGGTGCGCAGTGGTACAGAGATGGCGATACTGGATGGGAAGTATCGTGTCGGAGATAAGGAAGAGCACCTCTACTGCGGCATAAGGCTTGGGAAACAAAAAGTATTCAGACGAAACAAGAAAGAGTATACAAAGATCTCCGATCATATAGGAGCATTTCCTTTAGTAATGATTTCGCCTGCGGACTTTGAACTAATAAGAGGAGGAAGCGACGAGCGTCGTAAGTTCATGGATATGATTATCTCTCAAGAGTCTCCCCAATACCTATTATCACTCATCTCATACCGGAAGTTGCTCGAACAGCGCAACAGTATGCTCAAGAAGAGATGTTTCAACAGCGAGTTGCTTGATGTCCTCGACGAACAGATGGCTCCTCATGCTGAGACAATTCTACAGTTTCGCAGAGAGTGGCTGCAACAGATCCGACCACTCTTCATAAACTATTACAGCACAATCTCTGATCACAGAGACAATGTAGAGCTAAGCTACGCCTCCTCTCTCTCTAATGATCAGGAGAAGACGGCAAAAGTATTCGTTCAAGAGTGGGCAAGTACGAGAGAACGTGACTTTGCTTTAGGTCATACTTCCGCAGGGCCACACCGAGACGACCTCAATATGTTGCTTGATGGAGTACTCATCCGAAAGATCGGGTCCCAGGGTCAAAACAAAACTTTTATGGTCGCCTTGAAGTTTGCCCAGTACAAGTTATTGAGAAGTCTCCAACCTCACAATCCCCCTATTCTATTGCTTGACGATGTCTTTGATAAACTCGATGCCAATCGTGTCGATAGGATAGTACGCCTCGTCTCGGGAGAGGACTTCGGACAGATATTTATGTCCGACACCAATAGGAAGTACCTTGATCAGATTTTGGCGCACCTGCCGGACAAGACCTACTCTATATTCAAAGCAAAAGACGGGGTGTTTGAAGAATTAGTATCATGAAAAAGTACACATCTGAGCGAGTAGATACTCTTCTGAAAAAGATGGGAGACGAAGTCCCGGTACTAAAAGTGCTCAAACGCCATAGAGCAATTACGGACAGATGGCAGGCCATCCCGGACGAGAAGTTGCGCAGGATCGACATCAAGGTCTCCATCGACGAGGATGGAGTACTCACCCTGCTCTGTCCCTCTAGCGTACTTCTAAATTACGTGCGCAGCCAACGCCCGCTCATCGAAGCACATCTGCAAGAATTCATGGAAGAAGGGATGATGACCGAATTGCGCATATCGCTCTCGACCTGACCCTTCGCAGCACTGCACACTCCACGCAGTATCCTCACCCTAACGCAAACGTTGCGGTAGTCTCGATCATTAAATTACCCGAGACTGCCGCAACGTTTGCGTTACAGGTATAGATAGCGAAGTCGCTCGGATAGTGCATTTTCACTATCTTTGTCACGTAAGTTTGACTTCATTGACGTATAATTTTTTACCGAAGAAATGATGGAAGAGGGATACAAGTGTATCATCATAGGGGTTGCAGGTGGCACTGCATCGGGAAAATCCACCCTTGTAAAGAAGCTCAGAGAGACATTTGCGCTAGAAGAAGTAGCAACACTCTGCCACGACTATTACTACAAAGCGCACGATGAGCTCACGCTTGAGGAGCGTGCCAAGCTTAACTATGATCACCCCGAATCGTTCGATACGGACATGATGATAGACGATATCATACGGCTCAAAGCGGGGCTGCCTATACACCATCCGGTCTACTCCTTCGTCGATCACAATAGGACGAAAGAGACGGTGCTATTGAAACCGGCAAAGGTTATCATCATCGACGGTGTACTTATCCTTGAGAACAAACGGTTGCGTAACCTGATGGATATCAAGATATTCGTAGATACGGCTGCGGATGTCCGCTTGGGGCGTCGTCTCCTGCGTGATGTGGAGGAGCGCGGTAGGGATGTCAATTCGGTTCTCACCCAGTACTTCTCGACAGTGAAGCCGATGCACGACCAGTTCGTAGAGCCATCCAAGAAGTACGCCAATCTGATCATCCCTGAAGGAGGGTTCAACTCGGTCGGCATCAAGTTGCTGATCGACAACATAAAGACCATGCTCCAGGAACTAAACTGATACAACAACAGGAAATGAAAGACTTTATCATAACCAACACAGAGTCCGAAAACGCAATCCTCGTAGGCATCATCACCCCGGGACAGAGCGAAGCGGAAGCAAACGAATATCTGGACGAGCTCGCATTCCTTGCCGATACGGCCGGTATGACTGCCACCAAGATGTTTACCCAAAAGCTCGAACATCCGAACCCTGCTACCTTTGTCGGCACGGGAAAGCTGGCGGAGATCAAAGCATACATAGAGGAAGAGGAGGTCGGTACTGTCATATTCGACGACGAGCTCTCCCCCAAGCAGCTACGCAACATAGAGAAAGAGCTCAAGGTAAAGATCCTCGACCGCACAAGCCTGATACTGGACATATTTGCATACCGGGCACGGACGGCACACGCCAAAGTACAGGTGGAGCTGGCGCAGTACAACTATATGCTGCCACGCCTGACCCGACTCTGGACACACCTCGAACGCCAACGAGGAGGGGGAGTAATGATGCGTGGTCCGGGCGAAACCCAGCTTGAGACCGACCGCCGCATAATCCTCGACAAGATAGCTCGACTCAAAGAGCAGCTCAAGAATATAGATAGGCAGATGAATGTGCAGCGACAGAACCGAGGGAAGATGGTTCGTGTTGCACTCGTGGGCTATACCAATGTCGGGAAATCTACGATGATGAACCTGCTGAGCAAGAGCGATGTCTTCGCCGAGAATAAGCTCTTTGCCACTCTCGATACGACTGTGCGGAAGGTAATCATACACAATCTCCCCTTCCTGCTCAGTGATACGGTAGGGTTTATCCGCAAGCTGCCTACACAGCTTATAGAGTCGTTCAAGTCCACTCTGGATGAAGTGCGCGAGGCTGACCTGCTTGTCCATGTCGTGGACGTATCGCACCCGGCATTTGAAGAGCAAATCGGGATCGTCAATCAGACTCTTCGCGAGATAATTGGCAAGGACGACAAGCCCGTCATCCTTGTCTTCAATAAGATAGATGCCTTCACTTATGTACAGAAAGACGAAGATGATCTCACCCCGATGTCGAAAGAAAATGTATCGCTCGAGGAGCTGAAGAAGACTTGGATGCAAAGGGGTGCCGACACCGATGTGCTATTCGTATCGGCAAAGACGGGAGAAGGGATAGAAGAGCTGAAAAGCCTCTTCTACGATCGTATAAAAGCGATACACATGACTCGCTTCCCTTATAATGATTTTCTATTTGAAACCTATGACCATCTCTGCGAGAGCGAAGAGTAATGTATGCATAAATATGTAAAGAGAGAGTGCCATAATCCAATATATGGCACTCTCTCTTTTTTATTCATCCCCGACAGATAGTAGCCAATATCCCATAACAAAACTGCTCTCAACCGGAAACGAATTGGTTTTCAGGAGCAGAAAACTACTTTTCAGGTACGGAAAACCAATCTTCTGCTGCTGAAAAGCAATAATCAGCCGCTGAATATAAGTTTAGATCCCAGTATCCGGAAGTTTAGATCCGCTTCGGATGGAGTTCTCCCCACAGAGTGGTATACCCTACCCCCGGACGGAATAAAAAAGGGGTCGTGTCTGAACATCGACACAACCCCTTTCCTTATCGTCTACATGCGTTACTCTTCCAGACGCTTTGCTTCATTCCAGTAGGCATCCATCTCTTCGAGCGTCATCTCCTTGAGGGAGCGTCCCGCGGCCTTGGCGCACGCTTCGATGTGCGAGAAGCGACGGATGAACTTGGCATTCGTACGTTCCAGTGCCCGATCTGCCTCAAGGTCATAGAGACGAGCCATATTTATGAGACTGAATAAGAAGTCTCCCAACTCGCCCTCTTTGCTCTCGATTGAGGAGTCTGCGAGGACTTCCGACTTGAGCTCCCCGAACTCTTCCTCGACCTTCGCCCATACATCCTCACGCGCCTCCCAGTCGAAGCCTACATTGCAAGCCTTCTCCTGTATGCGATGTGCCTTGATCAAGGGCGGAAGACCCTTAGGCACTCCTCCCATGACTGTCTTGTTCCCGTCCTTCTCTTTGAGCTTAATCTGCTCCCAGTTGCGTTCGACTTCCTCGGCAGAGTGCACCGAGGTGTCGCCGAATACGTGAGGATGACGAAAGATAAGCTTATCCGTGATGGCATCACAGACGGACTTGATGTCAAATTCCCCCTTCTCCTCTCCCATCTTTGCATAGAAGACAACATGAAGGAGTACATCTCCAAGCTCTTTCATTATCCCACGGTTGTCGCCACTAAGGATGGCGTCACTTAGTTCGTGTACTTCCTCGATGGAGTTGGGGCGCAAGCTCTCGTTGGTCTGCTTGGCATCCCAAGGACACTTGATCCGAAGCTCATCGAGTACATCCAGCAGCTTTCCGAATGCTTGTAGCTTATCCTCTCTCGTATTCATCCGTTATTTGCAAGTTTATTTAGAGCGATTGCTGTACTCCTTCAAGCCAGAGTTGAGCCACTTTATGTACTCTTCGGCATCTTCGTTGAAGCCATAAGACGGAGCAAGCGGCTTACCCTCTGTATCGAGTATGACATAAAATGGTTGAGCGTTTGCGCCAAACTTATGGCGTTGGAAGTAGCTCCACTTATCTCCGACCGTTCTTAGCTTACGGATCTTCCCGTTCTCGTTGATCTCGATAGGCTGCTGGAGTGGAGTCTTGTCGTCTACCATAAGCGTAACGAGCACAAAGTCATTCTCGAGGAGACTCTTTACTTTTGGATTGATCCATACTGAAGCCTCCATCTTTCTGCAGTTAACGCAACCATAGCCAGAGAAGTCGATCATCACAGGTTTATTATGTGTGCGAGCATATTGCATAGCACTGTCATAGTCGTCATACTTAGCGTGCACCTCCGCATTGTAAAGATTGAAGTCTTGCGTGTACGATGGCGGAGCAAAAGCACTGATAGCCTTGAGCGGAGCTCCCCAAAGACCCGGCACCATATATACGGCAAACGAGAGCGAAATGATGGCCATAAAGAGTCTTGGGACCGATACGTATGGGAGATCCGAGTCGTGGCTGAACTTGATCTTGCCAAGGAGATAAAGTCCGAGTAGAGCAAAGATGATAATCCAAAGCACAAGGAAGACTTCGCGATCAAGGATTCTCCATCCGTAAGCTAAGTCAGCTACCGAGAGGAACTTCAGGGCAAGGGCAAGCTCAAGGAAGCCAAGGACGACCTTGACACTGTTCAACCAGCCGCCACTCTTAGGCATCCCCTGGAGGAAGTTGGGGAAGATCGCAAAGAACCCAAACGGAATAGCAAGAGCAAGAGCAAAACCAAACATCCCCACTGCCGGGCCAATCATATTGCCCATAGTGGCAGCTTCGACAAGAAGAGTACCGATGATGGGACCTGTACATGAGAAAGAGACAAGTACAAGTGTGAATGACATGAAGAAAATACTCAACAGCCCCGTCGTAGAGTCTGCCTTCTCATCGAGCTTATTTGTCCAACTCTGTGGTAAAACAAGCTCAAATGCACCGAAAAACGAGACAGCGAAGACAACCAAAAGAAGGAAGAAGATGATATTGAAAATGGCACTTGTCGAGAGGTCGTTCAGAACACTTGCACCGAAAATACCGGTAATCAAAAGACCAAGTGTCAGATAAATAATGACAATGGACAGCCCATATATAAGAGCATCACGTATAGCTTTCGAACGACTCTTCGTACGCTTCAAAAAGAAACTTACGGTCATCGGAATCATAGGCCATACACAAGGCGTAAGGAGTGCCACAAGACCGCCCAGAAATCCAAAGATAAAGATCATCCAAAGTGAGTTATCGGTAGCTGAGAGAGTCTTATCTCCATATGCTTTCAGCTCGTCTATTACAGGTGTCCAAAGCATATCCGATGATACTGCTTCCGCAACTGCATCTCCTTCCCCCGCAGAGGTCGTCTCTCCGGGGTCGGTCACTGCGGTCGTCAGAGTATCAGTCGCTTTCACTTCTGCCTCGGTCGGTACGGTCAACGAAGTAATAGGTGTGGTGAGGTTTGAGGCATCGAATGAAAACGCATACCCATCCGGTGGAAGACAGGTCTGGTCATTGCATACCATAAATAGTATTTCACCTGAGATCTTAAAGTCTTTTGGGTCTGTGATACGTACGACTTGTGTGAAGTTAACTTCGTTACCGAACCAACGCAGATTCATTCCAAAGTTCTCATCATATACTTCATCTGCCTTGCGATCTGCCTTAAGACTTCCGACAGTTACTATATTCTTATGTCCATCAAATAGCAACTCTGTAGATGTAGGTCCGTTCTCTGGGAGATTGACATCATATACATGCCATCCGGATTTCATCTTGGCGTTGAAAGTCAGTGTGGCTTCGCCTTTCTCGTTATTGCTCATCTTTACCGTCCACTTTACGGCATCCTTAATCATTTGAGCATTTGCCTTGCTCTGTCCGAGCACTAACAGGAAAGGCAAGAAAAGTAGAACTAATCTCATTTTCATACTACAAAAAGAGTGATTTACTTATATTATTAAGATTTTATTGTTACTTCTTTTTCAATTTATCTACGACATTGACATCATCCTTCAGGTAAGAGAAGAAGTGAGTTGGGAACGTCCGTTCAAAAGTCATCTGTCTCGACACTCCGGGGAGCGTCAAAGTCATAGAGACTTGTTCCAAAGCGATCTTGCCTTTGAGCACAAAGGGTGACCTGTATCTACCGTCTCCGGCTATGATCAGCCTGTTATCGCCAAGCAACTTTCGTAATGAGAAGATACGAACACCGCCAAGTGTCACCTCCACTACGTGCAATCCTCCGTAAGGACCGCTCTTAAGGCAAGAGACTTTCCCACGAATCGTTCGACGTAGTTGCGTCTTATTGTCGGTCTTGCTTAGAGCAGACTGGGCAGTAAGTACGGTCTCTTTACTCTCCATCGCTCCAGAAACGAGGGCAACATACTTTTGCTCCTGCATAAAGTTCCCCCACTGCCCTACGAGAAGTTCCTTTGCTTTGACACTCTTTGCCAATATAACAAACCCCGCAGTCTCTTTATCGAGTCGGTTTGTCATAAAGAGTTTGGCATCAGGATCGATAAGCTTGTAATAGTTACTAAGTATCCATATCACCGTATTCTCTCTATCCTTGTGCGAAGTATTAACAGTCGATATGCCAGCTTCCTTTCTTACGATGACATAGTCGTCATTCTCCCATACTTTTATTATAAGCGGGTGAGTAAACTCCTTAGGGGGAGCAGACAGATGTACCGTTACTTTCTCTCCAGCAGACAGAGTAAATACGGGATTTACTTGTACCTTACCGTTTACAGATACCTTCCCCGATGAGATAAGTTTCTTTGCCGCGGTCCTCGAACGTCCGGACTTCCCCTGTATTTCTTCTATCAGAGAGCGACCAGCATCGGATACCACATAGGTCTCTCGCACCTCGGAGGGGTTTGAAAGTCTGGTATTGGTCTTCTTTTTATCCTTAGTAACATTCATTATTGTCGATGTTCTGTGTTATCCTGCAAAGGTAACAAAAAAGCACGTAGCCGATAGAGTCTATCACAATGCATCAACCGCTCTACGAAGGCGTCCCATAGCATCCGTAAGCACTTCCCTTGGGACGCCTACATTCAACCGCATGAAACCCTCGCCTCCGGTACCAAACATCGAACCATTGTTCAGTAGCAGATGAGCTTTCTCCACGAAAAACTCCACAAGTTTTTCTTCAGATTCAAACCCAAGTCCTCGACAGTCGAGGAAGATAAGGAAAGAGGCCTCCGGTTCTATCATACTGATCTGAGGTATATGACGAGAAAGATAATCCCGCACATAGTCGATATTGCTTTCGATGTATGCTAAGGCATCATCGAGCCATTCCTTACCATGGTTGTACGCTGCGGCTACCGCGCCATAAGTGGTAGCATTAGCGTGATTGAGACAGTTGGTTTCCAAGTACTCAAACACCGTCTTACGAAGAGTTTCATCCGGAATATAAATCTGAGAAGCAATGATACCGGGCATATTGAATGCCTTAGAAGGTGCCATCAGAGATAGCGAATACCTACGCGCCTCCTCCGACACCGTAGGAAACGGGATATGCCGGTGGTTCTTGAATGTCAGGTCTGCATGGATCTCATCACTGATAATATACACCCCGTACTTGGCAGCAAGGCAAGCGACTTCCGCCAACTCTTCCTGACGCCATACCCTTCCTCCGGGATTATGAGGGTGACACCAGATCAAGACCTTTGCATCTCTCAAAGCAGCCTCAAGGGTTCCCCAGTCGATCTCATACCTCTGTCCTTTGAGGAGCAAAGGAGCCTCTACGACACGTCGTCTGCTTCCCTTGATCACTTGAGCAAAGGGATGATACACAGGAGGGCATATAGCCACACCGTCACCCTCGTGTGTCAGGCATTGAAGTATCTTGAATATACCTGATACGATCCCGGGTGTGAAGCACAATTCTTCGGTCTTAGGCTCAAATCCATACTGTACCACAAACCATCGTTTTAATGCTTCGTAATACTCTTGAGTCGGGAAGCTATAACCCAATACGGGATGTTCGAGCCTGCGGTACACGGCATCTAAGATGAAGTTCGGGGTAGCAAAGTCCATATCTGCTATCCACATCGGTAACACCTCCGGTCTATCTCCTATCGCTGATACTATTGCGTCGAACTTCGTACACCCAGTGCCACGGCGATCTATCACGATATCAAAATCTGTTTTTCTCATATAAGGTAAACTGACTACATGTTTGTATAAAACTTCTACCCGGCACACACCGGCCAAGCAGTGCTACCGGCAGAGCGAAAAGTCTCGCAAGATACGAATTTTCGCCCACTCGCCCACCCTATCATAATCGCAAATGTATATCTGCACTTTCCGGCACAGGGCATAAGAGTATAGAGGTAAAATTATATGATTACATTTGTACTATGAATAAAAGTGTGAAACTGGAAATATACTCGACCGATACTTCTATGCTTCTGGAGCTACCCTATGCCGATTGGGGACTGAGGGCAGGCTTCCCAAGTCCTGCAGAAAACTATATCTGCGAGAGCATAGACCTGAACAAGGAGCTGGTAAAGCATAAGGAGACGACCTTCTATGCAAGAGTAGCGGGCGACTCTCTCAGAGATGCAGGTATCGGAGACGGAGATATCGTAGTGATAGACAAATCTCTGGAGGTGCGTGAGGGAGACATCGTCGTAGCCTTTCTGGACGGGGAGTTTACACTCAAGGAGTACCGACTCGACCGTGAGAACAACTGTGCATGGCTTGTTCCTCACAATAAGTCCTACCCAGCCATACGTGTTACCGAAGAGAGTGACTTCAGGATCTGGGGCGTAGTTACCAGTTCGATTAAGCGATTTAGGCGATAAGGATCTGCCATGCCGTTCTTTGCGATAGCGGATTGCGACAATTTCTTCTGTTCGTGCGAAAGGGTCTTCCGTCCCGATTTACTCGACAAGCCCGTCGTTGTCCTCTCCAACAACGACGGATGTATCATTGCTCGAAGTCAGGAGAGCAAAGCTCTCGGGATCAAGATGGGCGAACCCTTCTTCAAGGCCAAGGCACTGATAGAGCGGCACAAGATTGCCGTCTTCTCCGGCAATTATATACTATACGGCGATATGAGCCGCAGGGTGATGTCTCTCCTATCAGCATACACTCCGCATCTCGAAGTCTACTCAATCGACGAAGCCTTTCTAGACCTTACGGGAGTAGATACGCCAAGTCGCCTTCCCTCCTACTGCAAGGACATGGTACGATACATTCACAAAGGGACCGGTATCCCCATCTCAATAGGTATCGCCCCCACTAAGACCCTTGCCAAACTGGCAGTAAACTTTGCCAAGAAATACAAAGGGTACGAAAAGGTCTGCATGATAGACACCGAAGAGAAGCGAGAGAAAGCCCTACGGCTATCCGACATAAGCGATGTATGGGGTATAGGTCGCCGTAGCATCAAGCGACTGCTCTACCATGGAGTACGCACAGCATGGGATCTGACCGAACGAAGCGAAGCATGGATACGGCGTGAACTCACCATAAGCGGAGTACGTGTATGGCGAGAACTCAGAGGTGAGAGCTGCATCCACACCAGTGAAGTGCCACACAAAAAATCCATCTGTACCAGTCGCAGCTTTTCGGACGAAGGGCTCGAGAGAGTAGAGGAGTTGGAAGAAGCCCTCGCAGGATTCGCTGCCACTTGTGCACAAAAGCTGAAAACACAGCAAAGCGTCTGCCGAGCCATCACCATCTTCGCTCATACCAGTCGTTTCAGACAAGACATCCGGCAAGACTATATACACCATACCATCCTCCTTGATATTCCCACCAACAACACCCAAGAAATCATCTCCAACGTCATCAGAGCACTACGAAGCGAGTGGCGAAACAGAAAGTTTTTCTACAAGAGGGCGGGAGTTATCGTATGGGATCTCCATCATGCCAGTGGCGTTCAGTACAGTCTATTCGATACCGAAGATAGAGCCCGACAGAAAGCTCTCGCTCAAGCCATCGAAGAGATAAATAGAAAAGGAGGACACAATACCATCCGCGTAGCAATCCAAGGCAATCGGGCCAAACTCTTCTATAAGCAAGAGCACCGCTCGAAGCAGTTCACCACCAATCTTGACGAGATCATAGTCTTGAACCTTAAAGACTAACTACCCCCACACCCCTTAACACAAACATCCTCACATCCCCGAAAGAAGTTCCCTCTTCCCGATAATCAACCAATCATCCACCGCTGAAAGGCAATAATCTGCAGCTGAAAGGTACTACTCAACTACTGAAAGATAGTTTTCCTCTCTTGAGACTCAGTTTCTCCCTCAGGCTTATTACTTATCTACCCTGAGCTATTACCCTTCAGCAGTTGAGTAGTACCTTTCAGCACCCGATCGCGAATCTTCAGCCCCGGAAACCCAATTCACTCCCCAATCTTCATAACTTCAGATACCGATACCGACACTTTGATGCCCTCCAGCATTGCTCCCCTATTTCGCCCACTCATACGAAAGTCTCACAGACAAGCCCCCACACCCTTCGATAGATGACTTAAACATGAGCATAATTCGCACAACTCCCATAGTACATACTCTACACTCCCATTCAGATCAAGATCTAAGCACGTAAGGTAGAATCAGAAAAAAATCCTTGGTATAAATTAGCAGAGACAGAGGGTCAACGAGCCTGACAACACGCCTAAGTTTCAAATCCACATAAGGTACAATTAGGAGGTTCTTATTCTTACTGCTGAGATGATTCTCCATCTCATGTTTTAATTCCACTAAGGTACAATTAGGAGTAAGAGGAATAATATCATCTCGTGGACCCCATGACAGTTTTAATTCCACTAAGGTACAACTAAGAGTTTATTCGCATTGCTAATTCATGCCCGGAACTTAACAGTTTCAAATCCC
>JBHBLB010000082.1:0-49461 GCA_041791495.1 Porphyromonas sp. | reverse complement strand
GAGAAGAAAATAAGGCTTTGGATGCTAAAAATGGATATTATGCTGCGAAATATCTTTCGGAATTTGCTCTAAGCATAATCTCCAATGTTAAAATGAGGGGTTGAGGGCGAATATTTAAGTATAAATATTTGGATTGTTGCGTTAAAGACGCTTTATTTGTACTCGGAATCTCTCATGATACTATTTATGAGAAATCTATTGTGGTGATTGAAAATAAAAATACCTATTTATTAAATGTTCGGTTTGTCTGTGAGGGATGTGTGAGGTCATGTACATTTTGTAAGTGATACACAGTTTGCGTGGACAAATCTATTAATCAACAAAAGTCCGTTTTTATGAAAAGAATTACATTGCTTTTTGCTTTTCTTGTGATGAGCATTGGTTGGGCAGCGGCACAGTCTCAGGTCGAGGTATCGGGGACGGTGATTTCTGCTGAAGACAACCAGCCTATCATCGGAGCCGCTGTAAGAGGTAAAGTCTCTAAGCAGGGTGCACAAACCAACATCGATGGGAAGTTCAAGTTCAACGTTCCTGCGAGTGAAAAGGTCCTCGTGGTCTCTTTCATGGGTATGAAAACTCGTGAAGTCGCAGTAGGGAAAGATCTTAGAATTGTTCTCCAACCAGACGAATCTCTCTTGGAAGAAGTTGTGGTTATCGGTTATGGTAGTGGACGTGCTGTTACCAAGACTTCTGCTTCCATCGTTAAAGTGAGTTCAAAGGAAATTGCAGAAAAACCTACGGCAAATGCTTTTGATGCATTGCAGGGTAAGGTTGCGGGTCTTCAGGTTTATACCAGCTCAGGTGAACCTTCTGCTGTTTCATCTATCAAGCTCCATGGCGTCGGATCTCTTGGTGCAAGTTCAGCTCCTCTTTATATCCTTGATGGTATGCCTGTAACTCAAGGGACAATCATGGCAATGAACCCTAATGACTTTGAAAGCTATCAGATCCTAAAGGATGCTGCTGCAACATCTATCTATGGTGCTCGTGCTGCAAACGGGGTTATCTTTATCACTACCAAGCGTGGTAAGGTTGCAGATCGCGCCAATATCACTGTGCGGGGTCAATATGGTGTGTCTAACCTTGCTAACCCGGATTACTTTGAAAATCTGATGAGCACTAACGAGCTCTTTGCTTTGTGGACTGAAACTGGGGCTGTTTCTGCTGCAACCATTGAAAACTACAAAAAGAACTATGGGCACAATAATTTCAAATGGTACAAGTACTATTTGCATCAGAATGTGCCTACTTCTCAGGGAGACGTTACTATTTCAGGCGGAGCCGGTCGCACTAATTATTACGTTTCTCTCGGAACAATGTCTCAAGAGGGTATTCGTGAAGGGTCAGACTATAAAAAGTTCAATGCACGTGCCAATATCAGCAGTGAACTTAATCCATTTGTACGTTTCGGGTTTAATAACTCGATCACTTATGACATAACCAATGTTAGCCCCTATGCAGGAAATAGTACAGGTGGTGGTGGTCTTGCTATGCTTGCTCCTCCATTTTATACTCCATATGATGAGAATGGCAAAGAGTATGAAGTTACTATCCCTGGTTGGGGACGTATGACACCGAAATACTTTACCTCAAAGATTAGTGATGAGAGAACTGCATTTACACTTAGTTCACTTGGTAACGTAGTTATTACACCATTTGAAGGAATGACAATCAAGTCTCAGGCGGGTCTCGAATTGATGGACTATAAGAATGATTACTTGCGTAAGCCTTCAATGCAAGGGGCCAATCTCGGAAACGGCCAAAATTGGCAAGGCTTCTCAAGGACAATGACATGGTCTACTAATACAACTGCAGAGTATAAGTTTGCTATTGATAAAAATTCATTCTCTGCAATGCTTGGTCATGAGTATATTGACTATGACTATAATTCGTTCTATGCTAGTGGTACAGGACTTGAAGATGATCGCCTTGTACAGTTGACCCACACAACAAAGGATAAAGAAGTCGGAGCCATTGATGGAGTCCCTGTGAGTCAGTATGCCTTCCTTTCATATTTCGGTGCATTCTCTTATGACTATGATAGTAAGTACTTTGTGGATGTTGTATTGAGAAACGATGCTTCATCTCGATTTGGGAAGAACAAGCAAAACGGTACTTTCTGGTCACTTGGTCTCATGTGGAAAGCGAAGAAAGAGACTTTCCTTGAAGATCTAAAGTGGTTGAATGCGCTTGATGTTAAATTCTCCATCGGTACTCAAGGTAATGCCGGTATCGGGAACTATGATACTTATGCCACTGCTGGTAAGGTAAGTCAATACGGTGGTAAAGTAGGGTGGGGTCTTCTCAATGCAGGTAATGATGACTTGACGTGGGAAAACCAAAGAAAGATTACCCTGGGTTTAAACTTTAGAGTCTTTGATCGTATTGGGGTGAATCTTGAAGTTTACGATCGTCTTACTACAGATATGTTGATGGATGTACCATTGCCATATACTACCGGTATCCCAGTGGATCAATATGGTTTTTCTTCACAAACCATGAATGTGGGATCATATTTGAACAGAGGCATTGACCTTCGAATCGATGCTGACATCTTAAAAGGTCGTGACTATCAGTTGAATGGATACTTCAACTTTAACTATAACAGAGATAAAGTGGTAGAACTTTTCCAGGGAAGAGATGCATGGGAACTACCTGGTTATGGCTTTGCTTATGTTGTGGGTGAACCTGTTACCTTCTTCTATCCGATCTTTAAGGAAATCAATCCTGAAAATGGATACCCTGTATGGTATTTGCCAGGAGAAGACTCTAATAGAACTCATAAAGATGACTCACAAGTTACAAGTACATTTAACTCTGCTGCTCTTACACAAAACACTGGAATTCGACGCAATACTCCAATGACGGGTGGTTTGGGTCTAAGTGGTTCTTATAAAGGATTCTATTTCCAGTCTGATTTTGCCTTTGCTTTGGGCAAGAAGATGATATCTAATGATAGATTCTTCTTTGAGAATCCTTATGCATTTGCTGGCTATAACCAATCGAAGAATGCTTCTAATTTTTGGAGAAAGGCAGGGGATAAAGCACTTCATCCAGGACTTGAGTATACTACAACTCTTTCTCCGAGCAAACGTTTCTTGCAGTTTGACTCTCGTCTTATCGAGGATGCATCATTCCTGCGTCTGAAGACTCTCACTGTAGGTTATAACGTGCCCGAGAATATTATTAAGAAGCAGAGTATCCTAACCGGAGCGAAGTTGTATGTGACAGCTCGTAACCTTCTTACATTTACAAAGTATAGAGGGGTAGATCCGGAAATCGACTCGAACTTGTCTTTGGGTAACTATCCGAACTCTAAGCAGTTTACTGTGGGTATGGAGATTCAATTCTAACCTTTAATATAGAATATTGCAATGAAAAAGTACTTCAAATATATTTTGCTCTCGGCTATTGGCACTCTGCTTATGTCATCTTGTGATTTGACGCGAGAGCCAAAAAATTCAATGCCTGCAGGAAACTCTTTGGTTTCGCTATCTGATGCTGCGAGCTGGAACGCAGGGTTCCTTGGTACATTCAGAGGTAGAGTGTATGGGATCTATGATTTGGCTCCCGATCGTCAAGCTGATCAATTGAATGCTTCAGTAGATTTCGGGAATAGAGGTGGTGGATTCTATGCTTGGGGATTTGACGATTCCGATTATGATCTTCGTGATATATGGCAAGGTTACTATTATGCCTTGAAGAATATCAATAGATTTCTCGAGCTTGCCCCTAATCTGACCTTGTCTGAAACGGAACAGGCTCAATTTAATACTTATAGAGGTAATGCTCATATTTTGAGAGCCTACTATTTCTTTGAGCTTACTAAGAGGTATGGGAATATATATAACTCTGCGACTGCAGATACTGACTTGAGTGTTCCTATGCCATTGACATACAATCCTAATGATTTGCCTGCTCGTTCTACAAATAAGCAAGTGTATGAGCAGATCTTTAAGGATATAGAGGCTGCAAGAACTTACTTGGCAAAGGTGCCGGGTGCACCAATGTCTAAGGTGCCTACGATTGACGTGTGTGATGCCCTTGAAGCTCGTGTAGCTCTTGAGATGAAAGATTGGAATCGTGCTTATACGGCTGCAAATAAGCTTGTGGCAGCAAATACATATCCGCTTGTTAAGCCTGTCGCAGAAAATTTCCAAAAGATGTGGTATGGTGATACATCTACTGAAGAAATCTTCATGATCTCAATCAGTAAACCGGATGAACTGCCAAATGGCGGGGTAGGGTTTGGTGCTAATGCTACAGCAGCAATCTCAGCTTGTCAACCGGACTGGTTGCCGACACAGTGGATGCTTGACTTGTATGGAGAAACGGACTTGCGTAAGGCTGTCTACTTTAGTAAGCAAAGAACATACTATGGCGGTAAGCATTATGAAGGACTTTACGTGGTAGCTAAGTTTAGAGGAAATCCCACCTATGACGATGCACAGAGCCCTATTTGGGGGACTGTACCTAAGGGTGTGATTGCACCGAAGGTCTTCCGTATCGCTGAGCAATACCTCATTGCAGCTGAAGCTGCTGCGATGTCCAGCAAAGATGCAGAGGCTCTTGCTCTATTGAATAAGTTGAGAGTATCTCGCGGTCTTGCAGAAGTCAATGCATCAGGAGATAACCTTAAGAGCGAAATTCGAAATGAGAGAGCTCGCGAGTTGGCTTACGAAGGACAACGTCTATACGACCTCAGGCGATGGGGTATGGATGTCGTGAGAAAAAGTCCGCAGAAAATAGATGGGGCAACTCCTTTCCTTTCTAATATGTCAAACCCTGAGACTGCAGTCTATAAGGTGGGACATGATAAATGGATATGGGGTATCCCTCGCAACGATATGAATACCAATAAGAATCTTGTCCAAAACAAGGGCTGGTAATTCGAAGGATTCTAAGTAATAGAATTATGAATAGTCATGGGGCGTATCACTGATACGCCCCATAATTTTTTGTCGTGCCAGATGAATTAGTGAATCCTAAAGTGGTAAATGTTGTGGAGTACCCCGATGGACGCTTAATAAATCTTGGAATGCTATTGCTCTTCGATCGGACAAGAGTAGCGATTCATGGTGTCAGGGCACTCGAGGACCCGTATTGCTCCGAGACTTCGAACTGACAACCATGGTGTTTCATGTCGATAATGGCTTTATTGAGACTGGGCGATCTCATGCTTTTGATTGGTAAAAGGTATGGGAAGTACGTATGATTACAACATAATGAGCGAGTAATCTGCCCTGTCTTAAGCGAGGGTTATCGTGTAGAATTGGATGGATTGCTACATAATGACCGGGTGATCTCTGTATGAACGTAATCAAATGAAATTCGTATCTTTGCCGGGTAAACTTGCATTTTTATGATACAATACATATATAGAGCGATTTCCTTTGCGCTGTTTGTCCTGATCTTGGGGACATCTTGTTCGGAATATACCAAAGTGCAAAAGAGTACCGACGTCATGGAGAAGTATTCTTATGCAAAAAAGTACTTCAATACCAAGAAATATAGTCGGGCAGCTGCACTCTTGGATGAGGTCGTGCCTTATCTCAATGGTACTTCTGATGCAGAGATGTCTCTCTTCCTGCATGGTCAGGCATACTATGAGATGAAGGATTATTATGTAGCTCACGAGAAGTTTGTGCAGTACTACACACAGTATCCTTCGGGAGAGTTTGCGGAGTTGGCGAGGTTTTATGCCGGCTATGGGCTATCGCTCGATATCCCTGATCCACGACTTGACCAGGGGGCTACGTATGCTGCTATCAAGGAGTTGCAGTCCTTCCTGGACTACTATCCGCAGAGTGATAAGGCGCAAGATGCTAAGGTAGCCCTCTTCAAGCTACAAGAGCAGTTGGCATATAAGGCATTGCTTTCGGCTCAGTTGTATTACAATCTCGGGAACTATATATTCAATAACTACGAGTCCTGTATCATCACGGCACGCAATGCCATGAAGGACTACCCGTACTCCGACCATAAGGAGGAGATGCACTACCTTGTCGTCGCATCGCTCTATGAGATTGCCTACAACAGTGTCATAGAGAAGCAACAGGAGCGTTTGAGAGACTTGCGCGATGAGTACTACAACTACATCAACGAGTACCCTAACGGGAAATATGCAAAGAAGCTTGAGAAGTACTTCATATATGCACAGAAGAATATCAAAGACGAGTAAAGAAGAATATCAAATAATATAACATAGGAAAATGGATTACAGAAAGATCAATGTCCCGCTCTCTACGGTAACACGAGATGTCAATGAGTTTAGCAAAGACACAGGCAACATCTACGAATCGGTTATGATTATGGCACGTCGTGCCAACCAGATCTCTCAGGAGATGAAAAAGGATCTTGAGCAGAAGTTACAGGAGTTTACGACCTATACCGATAGCTTGGAGGAGGTCTTCGAGAATAGAGAACAGATCGAGATCTCCAAGTTCTACGAGAAACTGCCTAAGCCTACGCTCATTGCTGCAAAGGAGTTCAAGGACGGTGATATATACTACCGCAACCCACTCAAGGACATGGATGCCCTTGACGATAGCGGTGAGTTTTGAAAGAGCGTAAGCATCTCCATATCTAAGCTATGCTCCAGCGAAAACAAACCTTATACCTCCTGCTTTCGGCGGTACTGATGGCTTTGTTGCCTTTTGTGCGTCTTGCAAGTCTGATGACCCCATCCGAGACCTTCGACTTTACGGCCATGGGCTTGTCCGATGCCGTAGGTGAGCTGATCGCCCCTACGTGGTCTCTGTTTGCTCTCAACGTCGTTGTCGTGCTCCTTTCGTTTTTGACTATCTTTCTTTTCAAGAACAGGGTACTGCAGATGCGCTTCACTATCTTCGGCTTACTACTCAAGGTCGGCTTCATCATCCTGGCATACGTCCTCTTCAGTTCGATGTCCAAGGTCGGAGAGTCCGGTATCGTGTACAGTGTCTGGGCGGCACTACCTTTCATAGCTATCATACTTGACTATCTCGCCTACCGTGGTATTGCTATCGATGAGCGTACGGTGAAGTATATAGATCGTCTGCGTTGAAGGCGAAAAAATAGTTGCGCATATTTGCGAATAAAGAAAATATCATTACCTTTGCAGAGCAAAAGAGGGGCGATGTCCCGCTCTGAGCTTTGAAAGTGATGACTCCGTAGCTCAGCTGGTAGAGCAAATGACTCTTAATCATTGGGTCGAGAGTTCGAATCTCTCCGGGGTCACAGCGTAGCGAGACAGTATCTCAACGAGATACTGTCTCGCTTTTTATTTGTGCTCTCCGGATGGTTGCTTAGGGGAGTTTGGGACGATAGCATGTTTGGAGCGGTACGAATCGGAGCGAGGTCGCGCTATGGGGAAGGCGCGGTCTCGCTATTTATTTGTGCTCTCCGTGTTATTAACGGGATAGGTTTGGGGGAGGTTGAGTGCCCGGAATGGCATGAGTAGGAGTGTGGGTGCGTTACGGGAGGGATCTCGTCTCGATTCTTCCGGTATTGCTATGCCATCCCGGTAAGTCGCTTATGAGGGAAGGGACTGCAAGCGAACCGGGAGCGAACCTTGCGCTTTCCGTATCTAAAGTCGTGTCCCGTGGCTGATAACCAATAATCAGGGTACGAAAAGTAGTTTTCAAGGGTTGAACAGTAGTAATCTGCTTCTGAAAACTAATTTTCAGGAGCGAAGGACTACCGATCAGAGACTGAAAAGTAACTCTCAGGGGCCGAAGATCGCTTTGTTTCCTATTCTTAGAGAGGTCCTGTCCGGTACCGGTCAGTTTGGTGTCGATGCCATGCCACCCATGTCATCGGTGCAGTACCGTGGCGGAGCGGTATAAGCGCGGGAGGAGGGCGTGCCTTTCGGATTTTTTCTATGCGCAAAAGAAAATAGAGGGTGGCTAAATTTTGAGCAAGGGGCTTTATTACCTATTTTTGTATTGGAGAACCTCTCGATCTATTTATCGACGCTCAAAAAGTACAAAGATGCATCATCCGGAAAATGATAACCAATATAAGGGATTGAAAGTAAATGAGGGCGTGGCGAACGCTCCCATTGTCAATCCTTACTTGCGCCGACGCACTCGCGTCGTCTATACGCCCAATGACTATGTCGAAGCGATCCTCAAGGGGGATGTGACTATGCTTTCGCGTGCCGTCACTCTGGTGGAGAGTGCCCTCCCTGAGCATCAGGCGCAGGCACAGGAGGTGATAGAGAAGTGCCTGCCATACGCAGGGAAGTCGGTGCGTATCGGTATCACCGGAGTCCCGGGCGCAGGGAAGAGTACATCGATAGACGCATTCGGTATGCATGTGATACGTCGGGGGGGCAAGCTTGCCGTCTTGGCCATCGACCCCAGTAGCGAACGCTCGAAGGGGAGTATCCTTGGCGATAAGACACGTATGGAGACCCTTGCCAAGGAGCAGAACGCATTCATCCGCCCTTCTCCCTCTGCCGGTTCGCTGGGGGGCGTAGCGCGCAAGACGAGGGAGACGATAGTGCTGTGTGAGGCTGCGGGCTTCGACACCGTCTTTGTCGAAACCGTGGGGGTAGGGCAGTCGGAGACGGCGGTACACTCTATGGTAGACTTCTTCCTCCTGATCCAGCTTGCCGGTACGGGCGACGAGCTCCAGGGCATCAAGCGTGGTATCATGGAGATGGCGGATGGTATAGTGATCAATAAGGCTGATGGGGACAATATCGAGAAGGCCCGGCTTGCTGCTTCGCACTTTCGGAATGCTCTCCACCTTTTCCCTCCCACGGAGAGCGGTTGGTCTCCCAAGGTGCTGACCTACTCGGGCTACTACGCCCTCGGCATAGATAAGGTGTGGGAGATGATAGATGAGTATATGGCATTCGTGAAGGCCAATGGCTACTTCATGCACAAGCGACATAAGCAGGCAAAGTACTGGATGTACGAGAGCATCAATGAGACACTTACCTCGTCGTTTTACAACAATCCGAAGATACGTGCCCTGCTTCCTCAGGTGGAGGATGATATCCTTCATGATCGTTTGAGCTCATTTATGGGTAGTGCGAAGCTACTCGATCTCTATTTCGGTAGTAAAGGGGAGTGAGAGATGGGACGGAAAGCATTCTACGCCCTTGTCAGTTTCCTCTTACTGATTTCGCTACTGCGCTTCCCGGGTAGTATAGCTCCCACGGTGCATACCGTAGCGGAGTGGTTGGGCTTTGTGGTTGCTTTGTGGGGCGTATTCGACCTGATGCGCCGGAGGGGGCGGATCACACCGATGTTTGTTGCGCTGCTGCTCGTGGCGATAGCCATCTTCCCGTTCTCTCCGCTTCTGAGTCACGAGCCGGTGCGTATCGTGGTGAGGGTGGTGGCGATCGTAGTATTCGGACTCCTTTCTCGGCGAGAGAAGCTGGAAACTCCTGCAGACGAGGATACAAATACTCCGGCAGAGCCCTGAGAAAGTATCGGAAAGTTGGAAATGTCAAAGAGTTGAAGTACCTTTGTGGGGACGGAAAGATATTGATAAAGTCGCAGCGTGTTCGGATCCGTGTGCGTTAAGCCACAGGATGGAAGTAACGATTCTAAACAAGCTCTCTTGTTTGGGATTGTTTTTCTTTTAGGTCGGTTGTGAATCTTCAGTACGTCGATTGTTTTTGAATTAAATAATAAACAGATATATATGGAATACATTTACATGACCGAAGAGGGCTACAATAAGTTGCTCGATGAGGTTAAGAAGCTCGAGACGGACGAAAGACCGGAGGTCATTCGCGCCATCGCTGAAGCACGAGACAAGGGAGACTTGTCGGAGAATGCCGAGTATGCTGCCGCAAAGGAGGCTCAAGCGCTGCTCGAGGCCCGGATCGCCAATATCCGAAGTCAGTTGGCGAACGTACGTATCATAGATACCTCCAACCTGAGCACCGATACGGTGCAGATGCTCAATAAGGTAACGATCAAGAACCTTGCCAGTGGCAAGTCGATGACCTACACGATCGTATCGGACACAGAGTCGGATCTCAAAGCCGGCAAGATCGCCATCTCTACTCCAATCGCTAAGGGTCTGGTGGGAAAGAAGGTCGGAGATGTCGTCGAGATTGAGGTGCCGAATGGAAAGGTTACATTTGAAGTAGAGGATATCTCTTTCTGATCCTTTTTTAGAACATTGTGGTTATGACTATCTTTTCACGTATCATTGCCGGTGAAATTCCGTGCCACAAGATTGCTGAAGATGACAAGTTCTTCGCATTTCTTGATATCAATCCCGTACAAATGGGGCATACCCTCATAGTACCGAAAAGGGAAGAAGACTATATCTTTGACCTTGATGACGATGAGCTCGCAGAGATGATTGTCTTCGCCAAGAGGGTCGCTGCTGCCATCAAGTCCTACTCCGGCTGTGTCAAGGTCGGCGTCACCGTGATAGGCCTTGAGGTACCTCATGCACATATCCACCTGATCCCGATCAGTAAGGAAGGGGATCTTGACTTCTCGAAGAAGTCGTCTCCGGCGCAGGAAGACCTGGCCAAGGTAGCGGAAGGTATCCGCTCATCCCTCTGAGCCATTATACTTAATGAAATAAATGGGGCTGTCTGAAGAAGAAACCTTCGGACAGCTCCATTCATATTGAGTACATCGTTGAATTTGTTTAACTTTGTATGATAATTCGTGGTGTGCATACTTGGTACAATACATCTCAGAAAATGGAATATAGATTTACTGAAATAGAGAAAAAGTGGCAGGCATATTGGCGCGAAAACGGTACGTATAAAGTGACCGAAGATCCGACCAAGCCGAAGTATTATGTCTTGGATATGTTCCCTTACCCCTCGGCAGCGGGTCTGCACGTAGGGCATCCGCTGGGTTATATCGCCTCGGACATCATCTCGCGTTATATGAGACATCAGGGGTACAACGTACTTCATCCGATGGGGTATGATGCCTACGGGTTGCCTGCCGAACAGTATGCGATCCTCACCGGACAGCATCCTGAGGTGACAACACAAGTAAATACGGAACGTTATCGTAAGCAACTTGACAATATCGGGTTCAGCTATGACTGGAGCCGCGAGGTGCGTACGTCTGACCCCGAATACTATAAGTGGACGCAGTGGGCATTCATCAAAATGTTTGAGTCCTACTACGATAATAAAGCAGAAAAGGCTCTCCCGATCGAGCGACTCATTACTCGATTTGAAACTTCCGGAACCGAGGGGGTGGAGGCTGCCTGTAGCGAGGAGCTTACTTTCACTTCTGAGGAGTGGAAGGCAATGACTGAAGTGGAGCAGCGCCGGGTGCTGATGAACTATCGTATCGCGTATCTTGGTGAGACGATGGTGAACTGGTGTCCTCAGCTTGGGACAGTCCTTGCCAACGATGAGGTGAGCGAGGGTCTCTCTATCCGTGGGGGATATCCCGTTGAGCAGAAACGTATGATGCAATGGTGCCTACGTGTGTCGGCTTATGCCGAAAGACTCCTTAAGGGGCTCGAGACATTGCAGTGGAGCGATGCTCTCAAGGAGACGCAACGTAACTGGATCGGTCGTTCGCCGGGTGCAGAGGTGAACTTTGCCATCAAGGGTAGGGACGAGGGAATGAAGGTATTTACGACTCGTGCCGATACTCTCTTTGGCGTAACCTTTATGGTCCTTGCTCCGGAAAGTGACTTTGTCGATATGGTGACTACCCCTGAGAGGCGAGCGGAAGTCGGGGCATACCTCGAACGAACAAAGAAAAGAACCGAGCGCGAACGTATATCTGACAGGACTGTGACCGGAGTATTCAGTGGAGGCTACGCCATACATCCGGTTACCGGAACGGAAATCCCGATCTGGATCAGCGACTATGTGCTTGCAGGTTACGGCACCGGAGCCGTCATGGCTGTACCAGGACATGACACAAGAGACTTTGCCTTTGCTCGCAAGTTTGACTTACCGATTATTCCGGTCGTTAAGAGTCTTTCGACAGAGTTCGATCCTAATCCATCACATTGGGAAACGGCTCTCGACAGTCACGAAGGAGTGATGATCAACTCCGACTTCCTCGACGGCTTCTCTGTCGATGAAGCCATAGAACGTATGAGAACTTACTTGGAAAAGAACTCATTGGGACGACGTCGTACTAACTATCGTCTCCGCGATGCTATCTTTAGTCGCCAGCGTTATTGGGGGGAACCTTTCCCGATATATTATAAAGATGGAGAACCTTATACGCTAGATGAATCCAAACTCCCCCTACTCCTTCCTGAGATAGATAAGTATCTCCCGACTGAAACGGGCGAACCTCCTTTGGGACGTGCAGAGGGTTGGCATACGTCGGAAGGATATCCGTTGGAACTCTCTACCATGCCTGGCTTTGCCGGGTCATCTGCATACTATCTTCGTTATATGGACCCGCACAATGCTGATGCGCTTGTGAGTCGGGACAAGAATGATTATTGGCGAAGTGTAGATCTTTATCTCGGGGGAACCGAACACGCAACAGGACACTTGATATATAGTCGCTTCTGGAATAAGTTCCTATACGACCTCGGGTATATATGTGAAGACGAGCCGTTCCGCAGGCTGATCAACCAAGGTATGATCCAGGGTCGTTCCAACTTCGTCTACCGTATCAAGGATACCAATACCTACGTGTCGTACGGACTGAAAGAGAACTATGATGTGACCCCAATCCATGTCGATGTTAATATAGTCCACAATGATAAACTTGACGTAGACGCATTCCGTACATCCCTTCCCGATAGGAAAGATGCCGAGTTTGTCTTTGAAGCGGATGGCACATACGTATGCGGATGGGCGGTAGAGAAGATGAGTAAGTCCTATTTCAACGTCGTGAACCCGGATGACATCATTGACAACTATGGAGCAGATACGTTGAGATTGTACGAAATGTTCCTTGGCCCTCTTGAACAGTCCAAACCTTGGGATACGAATGGTATAGACGGCGTGTTTAGGTTCTTGAAGAAACTGAATGGGCTCTTTTATGAAGGAGATGAATTTACCGTTACGGACGAAACACCTAGTGAGGCAGAACTCAAAGCATTGCACAAGACGATCAAAAAGGTAAGAGGCGATATTGAGAATATATCTTTCAATACCTGTGTCAGCGCATTTATGATCTGTGTGAACGAACTCCAGAGTCTCAAGTGCAATAAGCGACAGATCCTTGAGCCGCTAACGGTATTGATTTCACCCTTTGCGCCTCATATCGCTGAAGAGTTTTGGTACTTGTTGGGACACAGAGAGTCAGTGACAGGAGCTGCATATCCCGATTACGTTGAGGCGTATTTGGTTGAGAGTTTGGTGAAATATCCTATTTCATTCAACGGTAAAGTCCGTTTTACTCTTGAAATCCCTGCAACGCTTTCAGTCGAAGAGACTGAAGCACTCGTACTTTCAGACGATCAGACTAAGAAGGTGTTGGGAGATAAGAGTCCCAAGAAAGTCATCGTTGTCCACGGGCGTATCGTCAATATAGTAATGTAATCCACAAAATAATTATACATACATTGTTTTCATTTACCAATATGGATAGTAAGAAGTTGATAAATACAATTAAGGACTATGCCGTTATCTTTTTAGGCATTGTCGTTTACGGTTTTGCATGGCAAGGCTTTATTTATTCGCACGATATTACAACGGGCGGTCTCGCTGGTATAGCATCTCTTATAAGCTGGATATTTGATATTAACGTCGCGTGGCCATACAATGTCATCAACGTTGCACTTGTACTCGTTGCGCTTAAGATTCTTGGCTGGCGTTTTTGCGTTAAGACCGTCTTCAGTGTTGCCTCGCTTGCCGTTGTCATTCCCTTTTTCTCTTGGCTCTTTGACGGTAAGCCGATGCTTGCCGACCAACCATTTATGGCAGTAGTTATAGGTGCGATGCTTGCCGGATTGTCGTTGGGGATTGTTTTCTCCGTCAATGGTTCGACGGGAGGTACCGATATTATTGCAGCCATTATCAATAAGTATCGCAGCATTACCATAGGCAGGGCACTCATGCTTATAGACTTTGTGATTTTGGGATCCTCATATTTTATTTTCAAGGACCCTGACAAACTTGTCTTTTCTCTAGTAGAAGTTCTTGTATGTAACCTCACTGTCGATTACTTTCTCAATGGTTATCGTCAGAGTGTGCAGTTCTTTATCATATCAAAGCACTACAAAGAGATCTGCAATCGCATCATTACCGAATGTAATCGCGGATGTACGCTGCTCAATGCCCAGGGAGCTTACTCCGAAGCAGACACAAAGGTCGTAATGCTTATAGCCAAGAAGACCGAATCGACCATGATCTTCCGTATCGTCAAAGAGGTAGATCCCAAGGCATTTATCTCTCAGAGCATCGTACGAGGCGTATATGGAGAGGGCTTTGATATGCTAAAAGTCGAGACGGAAAAGAAATAACTCCAGATGAAACTCCTATTTGCGACACACAACGATCACAAGCTAAGTGAAGTCAGAGCCATATTGGGCTCTGCCGTTGAGGTGATATCGTTGAGAGATATACAGGACTTCGAGGAAATTCCTGAGACAGGAGAGACCCTTGAGTCCAATGCTTTGCAGAAAGCCCGTACCGTCTTTGCACGGCACGGGCTCTCTTGTTTTGCGGACGACACAGGGTTGGAGGTCTCGGTCCTTGATGGTGCGCCCGGGGTTTATTCGGCACGTTATGCCGGTCCTGAGCACGACAGTCGAGTCAATATGTCAAAACTACTGACTGAAATGCAGGGACAGAGCGACAGGTCGGCCCGCTTTCGTACCGTCGTTGCCCTTATCCTCGACGGCACAGAATACCTTTTCGATGGCGAAGTCAAGGGAGAGATCCTGGACACACCAGCGGGAAGTGAAGGCTTCGGATACGACCCCGTTTTCCGTCCAGAAGGGTACGGAGTGAGCTTTGCAGAGATGTCTCCCGAGGTCAAGAACAGTATCAGCCACCGGGCACGAGCCGTTGCTGCCCTAGCAGCATTTCTTAAGACTTGTAAGTAACTTCCGCCCCTCAATATGTCGCTCCCCAATCCTCAGCCAGTCCCATCGCAAGCCTATCCGCTATCTGCTCTGCTCGCTCACGTCCAGAACCTGATACGCAGCACCTACGGAGGCTACTATTGGATTGTAGCAGAGGTGATGGAGATTTCGGGCAGTCGGGTAGGGCACTATTACTTTACGCTTGGCGAGATGCGCGACGATAAGGTCGTAGCGAAGGTGCAAGCCAACCTTTGGGCCGGAGTTGCCCGACAGGTCATGGGCGAGTTTGAGAGCGTCACAGGCGGGAAGATAGAGAAGGGGATGCAGATTATGCTACAAGTCAAGGTCGACTTCACGCCCCTATACGGACTTTCTCTGACCATCACCGCCATCAATGCGGAATATACGCTCGGCAATCTTGAGCGAGCCAAGCGTCTTGCCATAGAACGCCTCCAAGCCGATGGGGTCTTTGATCTTAACAAGTCCCTATCTCTTCCTTTACTTTCCCTGAGGCTTGCCGTCATTTCCTCACACACCGCTGCCGGATGGGGCGACTTTTGCCGACAGATAGAGCAGAGCGATGTCTCCTCTCTCTTTAAGATCCGCCTCTTCCCCGCCATCATGCAAGGCGAGCAGACCACTCCCTCGATCCTCTCTGCCTTAGATGAGATATTAGAGTACACCGACGACTTCGATGCCGTCCTGGTACTTCGCGGAGGAGGAAGCAAGCTCGACCTCAGTGCTTTCGACGACTATCATCTCTGTGCTGCATTGGCACAGTTTCCGCTTCCGGTACTTACCGGCATAGGACACGAGCGAGACGAGTCCGTTGCCGACCTTGTGGCACACACACGACTGAAGACACCCACAGCCCTTGCCGACTTCCTTATCCGACGAGTCGGCGAAGCTCTTATGAGGCTTGACGAAGCGGACGAAAGGCTTCAAACGCTCCTCTCCTCACTCCTCGACATCTCACGACAGAAGATAGAGCACCTCTCGACACGTTTGAGCCGTTCGCTCCACAAGACGACCATGGGCGAGACCCAGCGCATCTATAACCTTGTCGGGGGGCTTACCCGTACCATGCGACGAACCCTTTTGCAAGAAGAGCTCTCCCTGTACGGTAGAGCCACACGACTTTCTACGCTTGCACGCGAACGACTTCTCACTGCCGCTCATACACAGGACCATCTACGCTTGAGGCTTGCTTCGCTTCTTCGTCCGCTGACTGCCGAGCAGTCTCGAGAGCTTGATCACCTTGAGCAGATCGTGGCGACCTATGACCCCACCAAGATCATGCGCAGGGGCTTCCTGCCCGTAATGGTCGGAGGTCGGCAAGTAACGACAGTCGAAGAGCTCTCCCCCGGAACATCGCTCACAATCTTGCTGCAAGACGGAACGGCAACGGCCGAGGTAAGAGAGATCTCCAAAGACAACTAAATCAGATATCTTATAGTATGAAAAAGAACGACAAGTACAACGACATCACCTCTCTCTCCTATGACGAAGCTCTCCAAGAGTGCGAAGAGATCATACAACGTCTGGAGAACGAGAAGCTACCCATAGATCGTATCATCTCCGAGAGCCGACGAGTAGCTGCACTCATCAAGCACTGCAAGGCCAAGATAGCAGAAGTAGGCAAGGAGGTAGACGAGATCCTCACCGACCTTCAGGAGGAGCGTAAGTGACATCTTCCGTATCTCGTACCGTAGGGGCTGTGTCAAAGGATTGATACAGCCCCTACGGTATTGTGTGCAGTCTACGGCTCGGGACGGTTGGTTCCGGAGCGTAAATTCTCTCGGATGCGGATATAAACTGTGAGATTATAGGGAATGAAGGTGTAATCAGGGGGGTAAAATTAGTTTCCCGCCCCTGATTATTAGTTCTCCGCTCCTGAAAATTGGTTCCCTGCCGCTGAAGATAACTTTGGATACGGTAGATGTAAGGTTTATTACCGCACCGCCACTCTTTTCCATAACGTACGAGGATCGAAGGGACTGTACCGCCTACCGACCCATACCGCAGTCTCTCCCTTACCCCGATCGGTATGGGACTTACGTGTCTCCCCCACAGTCTTCTTTCCGAACCGTACCGGGGGCTCACCGCTTCATATTGCCTATTATTGCATTTTGTCGTATCTTTCACTTTACATTCAAGATATTTCGGACAAACTAAACGCAATATGATAACTCAAGAACAGATCCCATATATCGGGTACACGGGTACGGACTTCATCTCGTTCGTGCCGAAGATGATGAACCGACACGGCCTTATCACAGGAGCGACGGGTACCGGTAAGACGGTCACCCTGCAAACTCTTGCAGAGACATTCAGTCAGCTCGGCATCTCTGTCTTTGCCGCCGATATGAAAGGCGACCTCAGCGGTGTCGCCAAACGTGGAGGGAATAAGGAAAGTGTGCAGATCCGTGTAAACGAATACGGGCTCGAGGGGCAGGGATTTGCTTATCAGTCCTTCCCCGTTGAGTTTTGGGATGCTTTCGGAGATCAGGGACATCCGCTCCGCCTTACCATATCTTCGTTAGGACCTATGCTGTTGGAACGACTGCTCGACCTCAATGCAACCCAGGGAGGAGTGCTTAACCTCATATTCAAGATCGCAGACGACAATAATCTCTTGCTTATCGACCTGAAGGATCTTCAGGCGATGGTGAAGTTTGTGGGGGACAATCGTGCCCGCTTCACCACGCAGTACGGGAATATCTCTCCTGCCACGATAGGTGCCATACAGCGGGCGTTGTTGAGGTTGGAGTCGGAGGGGGGACATCTCTTCTTCGGAGAGCCGGAGCTGGACTTGTACGATCTCTTCCGTAGCGAGGGAGGCAAGGGCGTCATCAATGTCCTTGCTGCGGACAAGCTGAGCCGGTCGCCGAGGATCTATACTACGTTCCTCCTGTGGCTTCTCTCTACCCTTTACGAGACGATGCCCGAGGTCGGGGATATGGAACGGCCCAAGATGGTCTTCTTCTTCGACGAAGCGCACCTCCTCTTCTCGGATATGTCTAAGGTCTTGCTCGAACGTGTGGAGCAGATCATACGCCTCATTCGCTCGAAAGGGATAGGTATCTACTTCTGTACTCAGGCTCCGTCCGACATCCCCGACTCGATCCTCGGACAGCTGGGTAATAAAGTGCAGCATGCTCTGAGGGCATATACCCCTGCAGATCAGAAGGCTCTTCGTGCTGCGGCACAGGGACTGAGACCCAACCCTGCGTTTGACACCGTCGCAGCCATCTCGGAGCTGCGCACCGGAGAGGCGATCCTCTCCATGCTCGACCCCAAGGGTGCACCCGAGGTTTCGCAGAGAGCATCGGTGCTCCCTCCGCAGAGCTTCATCGGCCCGCTTACGACATCGGAGCGAGAGGAGCTTATGGAGCGTTCGCTCCTCAGGCGTAAGTACAAGGATGCAGTGGACAACGACTCCGCATTTGAGGTGCTCGACAGATCTGCCCGTGAGGAAGAGCGTCAGCAGCAGGCCGAGCAAACCGAACAGGAGCGTCTGAAGCGGGAGCGTGACGCTGCACGTACGGCACGAGCCGAGAGCGGACGCCGCTCCGAAAGCGATATGGGAGGACTCCTCGGAGATCTATTCAAGCAGATCACCAAGAGCACAAGCCGTCAGATCAGCAACGAGCTTGGCAAGAGCATCACACGTACAATCCTGGGAACCCTTCTGGGAGGGAGGAAGAGATGAGTCCGGCTATACACCCCGAGACATTCGACCGGACGGAGATGTTGTTGGGAAGCGAGGCCCTTCGGCTCCTCTCCCGGAGCCATGTACTTATCGTAGGGCTGGGGGGAGTAGGGGGATATGCTGCCGAGCTCCTCGTGCGTTCCGGAGTGGGAGAGCTCACTATCGTGGATGCCGATACTGTACAACCCTCCAATATCAACCGGCAGATCATAGCTACTCAGGAGAGTATAGGGAAGCCCAAGGTATATCTTTGGGTCGAGCGGTTGCGTGCCATCAATCCCGATGTGGTACTACATCCGCACGAAGCATTCATACGGGATGAGATCACCGACCGGCTTCTCGATGCGGCCAAGTACGACTTTGCGATAGATGCTATCGATACCCTGAGCCCCAAAGCGCACTTCATCAAGTCGCTCCAAGAGCGACGCATACCGTTCGTCTCCTCGATGGGAGCAGCGGCAAAGGTAGACCCGAGGGAGATCAAGATCGGGCGTATCGATAAAGTGATCAACTGTACCCTGGCGAGGATGATGCGTAAGAAGTTGCGCAAGATAGGAGTCCCGACGAAGTTTAGGGTAGTCTACTCGACCGAGTTCCCGCATAAAGAATCGACAGTAGTCACAGATGGCGAACAAAATAAGAAGTCAATATCGGGTACGATAGCACATATCCCGGCAGCTTTTGGGTGCTTTGTCGCTTATGAAGCTATCGACTACCTGCTCAACCAATCGCAAGAAAATGAATGAAGTTATCATCCGAGCCAAGGATATACGTAAGAGTTTCGGTGCACTGGAGATATTAAAGGGAATCTCTCTTGAGGTATCGAGGGGCGAGATAGTCGCCATAATAGGTGCCAGCGGTGCAGGGAAGACAACGCTCCTGCAGATACTGGGGACGCTCGATAGTGCAGATAGCGGTGAGATAGAGATAGAGGGATGCAACGTGAGTACCCTTGGCAGTGATACTCAAGCCGACTTCCGTAATCTTAATATCGGTTTTGTCTTCCAGTTTCATCAGTTGTTGCCGGAGTTTACAGCGCAAGAGAATGTCGCGCTGCCGGCTCTCATTGCCGGTAAGAGCAAGAGTGAGGCGATGAAGAAAGCGGCGGAGCTGCTCTCTTCGCTCAATCTTACCGACCGTCTTACGCATAAGCCTAATGCACTGAGCGGAGGGGAGAAGCAGCGGGTTGCCGTAGCACGGGCACTTGTCAATGATCCTGCCCTGATCTTTGCCGATGAACCTTCGGGGGCTTTGGACACAGGACACAAGGAGGAATTGCATAGAATCTTCTTAAAGTTGCGCGAAGAGCGACGGCAGACCTTCGTCATCGTGACTCATGATGATACCCTCTCTGCCGTGGCAGACCGGGTGATCCGATTGAGAGATGGTATGATAGTGGCGGAGTGAGCAGGACTCTTGGACAGAATTGGATATGTCACTCAGGAGATTTTTCAGACTGAACAGAGAGGATCGTAAGGTACTTGTCATCCTTATTGTCCTGCTTGGGGTATTCACCATATATGTGTGGGCACACAACAGCAGGCAGGAGACTCTGCCGGAAGCCCGGACGATGGTAGACAGCGTCACGACAACGGTAGCGGAAGATATGCCTGCTGTCGTTCACATTGAGCATTCCCGTCAGGGACGTGATACGCTCCCTATACGTACACCTCGCTATCCGGGTCCGCCCAAACGCCAGGAATATATCCCTAAACTAAGACCGGGAGCAACGATAGATCTCAATAGTGCCGACACTCTCTTGCTTCAGAGAGTGCCGGGGATAGGGGCATCCTTCGCACGACGTATATATAAGTACCGTATGCAGCTCGGAGGATACTACTGCGTTGAGCAGCTTCAAGAGGTGTTCGGTATGGACCGAGAGAGGTACGATAAGATAGCTCCATTCATGAAGATACGGACATCGCCCGGACAGCTTACCGTGACGCCTGACAGCATTCCCCCACATCCGTATCTCTCCTATCGGCACAAGCAGGTGCTTTTGGATATCCTTACCCAAGACCCACCGCTTACGTGGCATAAGATCATGGCATCCCGGGTTTTCTCTCGTGACGACAGTCTGCGCCTTTCTCCCTATCTCCGCCTTGATGAATAACGGTAAGGCAGATAGAATTATGCGCGTACAATATGGTTATTTATACTAAATCCCTATATTTGCTGTATAGGAAACAATAAGAAACACTCAATTATAGTTGCGTAAATGAAGAAGATTTTACTCCTCGTGTTCGGACTTTTCTGTCTTTCGGCAGTAGCACAACGCTCCGTAACATTTATTGTGCAAGGTGGGACTCAGGCATCCAATGTCATTTTTAACGATGAATCTGCCGGTAAGCTCAAGGTCTCATATCGTGCCGGTCTCGGTTTCGACATTAAGTTTTACGGTACTCCATCGACCGAGCTTTCCATACAACCCTGGCTTAACTTCGTGGGAAAGGGATACAAAAACAGTAGTAAAGATAACCAGACAGTGATAGATCAACGCCTGGACTATCTGGAAGTACCCGTCCTTTTTAACGCACGCTTCTTTCTCTCCAACGACTTCAATATATATATTCATGGGGGCCCTTACTTCGCATTTGCCGTAAATGGCTCGAAGCGTGAGAAAGACGATTCTGTAGATGGCTCGTATAATCCTTTTGTGGGTCAGGGAGAGAACTTAGCCGAGCTCAAACGTCTCGATATCGGCATTCATATCGGAGCGGGAGTGGAGTATAAGCGTTTCTTGCTCGGGTTCGGTGCTCAGTATGGTTTCTCCAATATAAATAACAGATATGGTCTATCAGAAATAAGCACAGATAATAAAAAACAGAATAATGTTGGCTTCTTTGCGACAGTAGGGTATAGGATCTGATGGTGCAGATTACCGCACCTGTCAAATATATGGGGCTATGGTAGAGGTGGATATTCTCTATCGTAGCCTCATCTTCATATCGTTCGCTCCCGGTAGGGAGTCGATATTTTTTAGTACCTTAGTCATAAGTTTCAGGATTAACTAACGAATGACAATATATGAAGATTGGGATACTCTCATCCGGAGGTGACTGTCCCGGGATCAATGCAACGATACGTGGCGTCGGAAAGACCGCCATGGTAGCGCACAATATGCAGGTCTTGGGTTTTCACAAAGGGTTCTCGGGCATCTTGGCAGGCAATTATGAAGTGCTCGACATGGATAAACTCAGTGGCATCTTGCACCTCGGAGGTACGATCCTTGGTACCTCTCGTGAGGGGACAGTCGGTAAGACCCTCCTCCAGGACGAAGCCTTTGCCGATGAGTTCCGTGCCGCGTATCATCGTCTTGGGCTTGATGCCATCGTCGCTATCGGGGGGAATGGGACGATGAAGACGGCGAAAGTCGTCTCCGGTCTCGGTCTGAATGTCGTTGCGATACCCAAAACCATAGACAATGACGTATGGGGTACGGATGTGACATTCGGTTTCGATACAGCCGTAAGCATAGCTACGGAAGCAATCGATAGGTTGCACAGCACTGCGGCTTCCCATAATAGGGTCATGGTTGTCGAAGTCATGGGACATCATGCCGGATGGATTGCTCTCCATGCCGGGATGGCAGGAGCGGCAGATGTGATCCTCTTGCCCGAGTTAGGCTTTGATATTGATGTCGTCAAGCAGGACATTCTGGAGAGAGCACGTGCAGGCAAGAAGCATTCTATCATTGTTGTTGCCGAGGGGATAGAGATCAACGGGAAGAAACGTCCCGGGCATCGCTTGAGCAAGATACTGTCACAGGAGACTTCTTTGGAGTGTCGTGAGACAGTGCTTGGGTATGTCCAGCGAGGCGGAGCCCCCTCTGCCACCGATCGCAACCTGGGTACACGTATGGGCGGATACGCTGCTCAACTCATTGCCAACGGTACTTTCGGGGTGATGGTCAGGATGCACGCCGGAGCGATGGGGCATATCCCGCTGTCCGAGGTCGCAGGAAGGCTCAAGCTTGTCGAGCCGGACAACGAACTTATTATACAAGGTCGTCGTCTCGGTATCTCTTTTGGCCTTCCGAGAGATTAGATCTTTATCTATTTTCATGCTTTTGGGATAATGGCAACTACCGTACATTGCACTTTGGACTATCGGATCTTGGATCCACACTCTTACGTAGTATGGGAGGGCGATGTGCGATCGGGCGGTGATACGTGGCACTATCTGTTGCCGATGAGAGCGGATGGTCCCATCTGGTCTGTCGATATAGATATTCCCGAGTTGCGTGAGGTTGCGGAGACGATTACTCTTACTTACAATTACTCTATCAGACGAGGCGACACTGTCCTCCGCTACGAGGCTCCGACGCCTCATACTCTTTCGTTTTCACTTACCGGAGAGATTCAGGTCTCTGACCGATGGATAGATCCTTCCCCCGTACACAAACTCATCCACTCACCGCTTGTGAAGCTATTCGGATACGGTAGAGATACCGACGATACCCCGATCTACATAGACAGCGACTGCCCCGGACTAATCACCTGCCACCATCCTATGGTCGGTCAAGGTGATCTTTTGCTTTCTGGTTCCGGCGAAGACCTGGGTGGATGGTGTACAGATAGGGCGATCGCTCTCGATAGGTGCAAAGGGACTTATCACTTTGCTCCATACGAGGGTTCGGAAGAGTATAAGTTTGTGTTGCGATTGCCCGACGGGAATATCCTTTGGGAAGAGGGCGAAAATCGTAAGATGCCCCTTCCGAACGAGGTAAAAGGGATCATTGCAGTCGAACCTCCACGGTTCAATCTGCCGAACTCTCCCGCTCTTTCTCCGAAGTCGGGGACCGTCCTTCCGCTCTTTTCACTGCGAAGCCGGGACTCCTATGGCATCGGAGACTATAACGATGCATTACTTTTCCTGAAGTGGCTGCATCGCAGCGGGCAGTCCATATACCAACTCCTCCCTCTCAACGATACAACATTCACTGGAACCACCGCCGATTCCTATCCCTACAATAGTATTACTACGTACGGTCTGCATCCCATCAACCTATGCGTGGCACAGTTGCCCTATTACGCCGATGCTCCCGACCGATTGAGATGGGAGCAGCTTGCCCATGCACTCAACGAAGAGTCGGAAGTAAAGTATGTCGAAGTACTGAGATTGAAGTGGGAGGTCATACACCATTGCTTCGATTTCTGGTACAGAGCCAAGGGATATCAAGAGTCCGGATATGAGGCGTATGTGGAGCGGGAGCGGGCGGACCTTATTCCTTATGCTCTTTTCTGTACTCTTAGAGATAGGTATTCCGGGAAGAGTGTGTCGGACTATCCGCCCTTCGATGAGTGCATGAGGGAGTGGGAGAGTCTCCGGAGTATAGCAGGCGTATCCGCCGAAAGGGAGGTGCATCTCCATTCATTTGTACAGTATCATCTACGATTGCAGGCAGATAGACTTAAGTCTACCGCCGAGGCATTCGGTATTCTACTCAAGGGCGATCTCCAGATCGGAGTCGGTCGTAATAGCGTTGAGGCATGGCGAGCACCACATCTATACAACCTCGATATGGATGCCGGTGCTCCCCCCGATGCTTTCTCCGAAAGAGGGCAGGTCTGGGGCTTTCCTACCTATGACTGGGACGCAATGCGTCGCGAAGGATACGCTTGGTGGCAGCACCGTTTTTCCGTGATGTCCTGCCTCTTCGATGCCATACGCATAGACCACATCCTGGGGTTCTTTAGGATCTGGAGCGTACCTGTCGATGAGCCCGACCCATGTCTTGGTCGCTTTGTCCCGGCATTGGGATATACGGTTGAGGACCTAAGCCGCAATGGATTGTACAACCTTGATGCCCTAAGCCGTTCGGGCGATCCCGATCGCCTCTTTGTGAGAGATGAAGACAGCACCTTTCATCCACGGATTATGATAAGTCGTTCGCCCCTCTTTGCTCGTCAGGACGAGCAGGTACGGCAAACCCTTATGCGCCTGCACGATGAGTACTTCTATCATCGCAATGAAGAGCTGTGGCGACAGACGGCTTTGGAGCGACTCCACTCGCTCATCTCCTCCTCATCTATGCTGCTCTGTGCCGAAGATCTTGGGATGTTGCCACGGAGTGTCTCGGAGGTATTGAGAGACTTTGAGATACTATCGCTCGAAGTCCTTAGGATGCCGAAGCGAGAAGGGCAGTACATCACCCGAAAGGTCGACATACCGCAGCTCTCAGTACTCACTACTTCGACACACGATATGGCGACCCTCAGGGGCTGGTGGCAGACCCTTTCGCATGAAGAGAGGGTAGAGCTGCGGCAAGAGTATGGCGGGGACGGTGAGCTCACTCCGCAAAGACTCATCGAAGCTCTTGGCAGCACCTCCGCTCTGCTCGTGATCCTACCTCTGCAAGACTGGTGTGTCCTCACGGGTTATGGGGATGAAGTCGCACCCGATGCCGAACGCATCAATCAGCCCGAGGTCTCCGGTCATGTCTGGTCGTACAGGATGTTTGGTACGGTAGAGGATCTACTCGCTCACGATACCCTTATCGATCGTATCCGTGACCTATACGGTTGCCCGTACACCCATATCCCCCCTTCTGTATGAAAGTATTGCTCATCAATACATACCCCGATGGCGGTGGTGCAGCGGTCTCGTGTCGTCGTCTGCTTTCGGCACTGAGAGCGATAGGAGTAGAGGCACGGATGCTCACGGCAATACCACCCGAGAGCGGACATATCGAGCACTTGGCATCTCTCTATAACGGGAAAGTCGGCAGGCTGAGGTGGAAGCTCGACTTCCTTTCCGAGCGACTTTCGCTGCTCCCCTACGCAGGGGCTAACAGAGCACGCCTATTCCGCTTCTCCCCCGAGCGACACGGTGTCGATATCCTCCGTCATCCATGGGTAGAGTGGGCGGATGTGATACACCTGCATTGGGTGCAGCATGCCTTTGTAAGTCTGCACGGTATCGCGTCACTGCTCGAAGTCGGCAAGCCCCTTTTCTGGTCGTTGCACGACTTCTGGCCGATCATGGGCGGATGTCATATCCCATATACATACGATGGGGGGCGGGTGGCGTTCTGCGAAGGCTACCTCTCGAGTTGCGACAAGTGTCCTCTTCTGAAGCACTCCTCCCTCGCCTCCCGACAGTTTTTAGCAAAGAGTCGTCTGCCATACGACCATATCCACTTCATCGCAGTCAGTCATGCTGTCGCCGAAGTGGTGAAGCGATCGCCTCTCTCTTGCCATTCGCAGGTATCCGTACTTCCCAATATGGTAGACCCCGGCCTCTTCGTCCCAAAGACCTTACCGGGGGGAGATACTATCCTTTTCGTTGCTGCACGCCCCGACGATCCGGTCAAGGGGTTGGAACTGTGCCGACAGGCTCTCACGGAGGCTTGTCGTCTCTCCGAGACTTTCGCTGCGAGAGCACGCTTTGTATGCGTTGGGACCCCGAAGTCGCACACTCTCTTCGACGGCTTCCCCATACCTGTCGAGAGGGTAGGAGCGGTAAGCTCTTCGACAGATCTTGCGAGACTATATGCCGAAGCCCGTGTGACCCTGTCGACCTCTCTCTTCGAAACCTTCGGGCAGACGGTACTCGAGTCCATTGCTTGCGGTACGCCCGCAGTGGCATTTGCGGTAGGAGGCTTGACCGATATTATCCAAGACGGGACGAATGGGGTACTGATACCTCCGTATGACACCAATGAGATGGCAAAGAGCCTCGTTGCGCTCATCGAGCAGCCCGGGCTCCTCTCCGGCAGCGATGCGATAAGTGCTACTGCTGCCCCCTTCCACGACCATGCCGTTGCTAGACGTATGGCAGCTCTATACGGCACCTTGGTATAGCCTTTCGACAGACGACTTAGAGCACTAACGGCTCTCACTGACGCCCGGATGCCGTCCCGACTGTGCGGTATTCCTGCCAGACAAATGCCCCATCCCTAAACGCAAGACTCTCGCTACCGAAGATAAACCTCGCGATAACGGGGAGAGGAGTTGTGTTCAGGAGCGGAAAGTTGCTTTTCAGGGACGGAAAAGCAACTTTCCGCTCCTAAAGATTACTTTCCCGTCCCTGAAAACCAATTTATGTACGGTAGAGGAGACCTATCCTACTGCATCCGTGCCCTTCCTCTCTACGTACTGTTTGGGACATATATGGCATACGATAGTGTAGAGTGCGGTTTCGGGACGGCACTGAGGCGATATTTGGAGTATCGTTTGTGGTAGTGCGAGTAATCCACTATCTTAGTATGTTGAAAGAGATAAACAATGGAAGACAGACAGAGTATAGTATATACGGAGGATGAGCTGAGTCAAGTGGCTCGTAGACTCCTCGATGAGTACGGCACAAGGTCGGTATGGGCATTCGACGCTCCTATGGGTGCCGGCAAGACAACACTGATAAAGGAACTGTGTGCGCTACTTGGCGTAGAGGAAGTGACCTCGAGCCCCACCTTCGCAATCATCAATGTGTACCAAGCAACGAAGGGAGAGATATACCACTTCGACTGCTACCGCTTCACCTCCCCTGCCGATGCGTACAGCATAGGTGCCGAGGAGTATATCGACAGCGGTGCGTACTGCTTCATCGAGTGGCCCGAAGTGATCTCTCCGCTCCTGCCCGATGATACCCTACACCTCTCCATAGAGATTGTGGATGAGTGTACGAGACGTCTCACAGTCAATGCTTAATCCCGTAAGATATGTCTCAGCTCTTATTCGTTCGGATCGTACTGGTGATAATGTTCGTTATACCAGGGCTTATAGCATTTATCTCGGGGGTGATGGGCAGTCGTTGGTTCTTTTCTACCCAAGGGACGAGCTTCTTCCGTAAGCAGTTCGGATTGGGTGGAGCCCGACTCTTCTATATCCTGCTGGGTCTGCTGCTCATTGCTTGCGGTATCTACGGTATCATCGACCCGGACAACCTTACCCCGAAAAAGTAACTGACCCCTCTAAATGAAGATGAATACAGACTCATACAACTGTGACAAACTAATATCCCTACTCGTCGCAGGGAAAACCTATGAAACCATAACGGAACTGGAGGAGGCTTATCCCGAACCCTGTGATGATATCCTCCGTGTCAAGAGTAATTACAGATACCTCATCGAGTACTTTGCCAAAGGGATGGAGGATCCCGAAAGGGTAAAGGTACTGATGCAGATACGGAAAGAGGTGGCGATACTTATATTCAAACGTAAAGCCATCTCCCTGCGAGAGCCGGGGGTAGGTCACCCTCTCTTCATCACCACCTTGGAGCAGTCGAAGTACTCTGTCGCCGAAGAGGTGAGCAGGCTCGGAGACTTGGTGAGAGATGAAGATACGAAGCGAAGCCCTCTCTTCTTCGAAGGGCTTGAGCGTCTCTTCGATCTTATATGGTGCACTTACCCTCTTTCGGGCGAAGACACTGCGTCACTCCGCTATCTGCTTACCGACTGTGGCGATGACTTGGTACTGCGCACTGTGGTAAATGCCCTGTACCTGGGGACATCGCTACTGTTTGACCCTGCCAAGTGTACCCTTCTCATAGATGCCTGTCGCCATGAAGATATGCCGATACGTACGACCGCTGCTCCGGCTTTATTGATGATCGGCAGGCAGTATGAGGACTTGATAGCAACAATCTATCCCGACCTTGTCGCTGAGGGATCCGCTGTCTTAGGGATGCTCGATGAGGAAGAGCTATATGCTTCCCTCAATGCGATCTTCTCATCTTACAAGACGGAGGATGACAACCGTATATTCCGTGAACGAATAGAACCCCAACTGGAAGACCTCGCAAAGCGTATGCAGGGAGCGGATCACGGAAACATCCTCGAACACCTCAAGGGATTCGATACTTCGCAAGACGCAGATGGCATCGAACGTACCATGCTTGAGATACACGAAGAGCTACCGAAAGATAGGGACTTGGGCTATCATACGATCGTCAAGCTCAAAGGCGGACCTTTCTTTCGCTCGGTGGTACGGTTCTTCCTTCCCTTTGATAGCCGTCACTCTGCACTAAAGCCGGAGAATGCCAAGGCGTTCGAGAAGATACTTCCTCTGACTTTCCGCGAGGGGATGCTCTGTTCGTCCGACAGATATTCCTTTGCATCGATAGAGTATTGGGAGAGAGTGTTGGAGACGATGGGCAGTTTTCTCCCCGATACGACCAATATGTTGGAGGAGGGGACTCCGGACTTCTATGCCAAAGATTTCGTCTTCGGACTGTACCGTTTCGTATATCTCTCACCGTGGCAAGGTGGTTTTCACAACCCCTTTGAGGGACAACCCAATGTCTGTGCAGGAGCATTCACAACATCACCTTCCGTCTTGTCGGACAGCGTGGTCAAACGTTCGGTCGATCGACTCGTATCGATGCGACTGTACGAACTTGTAAGGGTGATTGTGGAGATGCGGTATGAACACTCATGTCAGCTGAACGACCCTATGCTCCGACGTATGCTGGCAGTCGTCTATTACCATAGAAAGGAGTATGACAAGACGCTAAGCCATCTCCAGAAAGTCGTAGAGTTGGAGGGTGCGACGGCAGAGGTAACCCAAAGGCTTGGGATGCTCTATCGGATGAAAAGGGAATATGAGGAGGCTGAGGTATGGTACAGGAAAGCATCGGAACTCGCTCCCGACAATATAGATATCCTGAAACAATATGGAATACTATTGGGTGAGGAGCTGAACTCATACGATGAGGCTATACGGGTCTTCTATAAAGCGTTCTTCCTCACAGACGGTAAAGACAGTGAGGTCGTGTACGACTTTGCAAGGCTGCTTATACGATCGGGGAAAGCTCAAGATGCTTATGAGCGATTGCAAGAGTTCGTAACAAAGGACCGCGAAGCACTGATGCTCCAGGGAATCTCCCTGCTAGCTCTCGACAGACGTGACGAAGGGCTGGAGAAGATAGTCGCTTCGCAACGGGAAATGGATAGAGCAGAGCATATAGAGTCTGCGCTGAAACTGCTATACAGATATGGTTGGAGTGCTTCGGATATAAGCCTCATGGTAGATGCAATAAGGATGAAAAAAGATATGTTATGGTGAAGATATTGAGAGCCCTTGGGCTGATTGTTTTGGTCGGATCACTATCCGTGCTTACTTCTTGCCGGAAGAGCTCGGAGGATGATAAGAAACTATGGACTCTGGAGATAGATGTAAAAGGGTGCCGATGGTGCGGACTCCATATGGTATGTTCATACTTATGGGGCGACGCAAGTATCGGTAGATACCTTGACTGTGACGAAAAAGTCTCGTCTCGTATGGGAAAACTCGTGGGAACGTGATACGATAGACCTCGTAATCCTGTACGATGCCGAGGGGAAGATAGTGGCACCTCTATTCCCGATGGCAGGGACCCGGCTTGCTCGATTGGAGAGAAGAAAAGTCGGTACTCCCATTAAAGTGGAAGGAGTCTTGAATGAAGAGCTTCTATCCGAATGGCTTGACGTGACTCGAAACTCCGATCTGCCCGACTCAGTAAGGCAACGTACGATTATCTCTATCCTGAACGATGCTGCGCCATTCAAGATAGGTGGTGTCCTGCTGGCAGGACTTGCAAGTCGTCCGGATACGACCGCATTCGGGGTGGAAATAGCACAGATGAGCACAAGAAATATGTATAGTCATAGAGAGACTATGGATATCTTCGGCATAGATTGGAGAAGGTTCAATGCAATCACTGATCATCAAAGGCGACTGAGCGTACCTCGTACATTCCCCATCATGGAGAATAAGAAGAGCGATAAGCGACTTTCAGTGAGGCGATTGGCCGGTCGTGGAGACAGTGTACTGATACAGTTCTTTACTCTTCATGCTGCGGACTCTACCATACTGGATAGTTTGAGCAAGTATTTGAAGCATCTTGATTCGCTTAACGTATCATATCTGACAGTACTTCCCGAAACATATACTTTGCCAACCGAGTGGAAAGAGAGGTTTATCGGAGATAAGCAAAAGAATGCTCACTACTTTATCATAGACACCACGGGAGAAGCCTCGACCGTAGTAGCACAATCGGGAATATATCGCCTACCCACGTTCTTTCTGGTTGATACTCTGGGGATGGTGAAGTATGAATGGCAGCATCCGGATAGTGTGCTGAGACATTTCTCGCGTCCCGAAAAACAAAAGAAATAACTATGTCAGGGGAACGTGGCGGAGTGCCTCAGTTGGTCAAAGTATTTGCTTCGGCAGTGAGCGGCATCACGGCAACTACGGTAGTAATAGAGGCTCAAGCATCGAGAGGAGCCAAGTTTATGCTTGTCGGCTTGCCTGATGCTGTGGTCAAGGAAAGCCATCAGCGTGTCGTGACAGCCATAAAACAGAGTGGCTATGACTATCCGGTCATGCGATACATTATTAATATGGCTCCGGCAGATATCCGTAAGGAGGGTGCTTCGTATGACCTCCCTCTGGCAATTTCTATACTTGCTTCTACCGGAAATATCCCTTATGAAAAACTACATGGTATAGTGATTATGGGAGAGCTTTCCCTTGATGGAACGATACAACCGGTACAGGGGATACTCCCTATGGCAATGACGGCTCGAAAGGAGGGGTTCGGCTCCATCATCGTGCCGATGGCAAATGCACGAGAAGCCGCAGTCGTTGATGGCTTGATTGTATACGGGGCATCACATCTGAGTGATGTAGTGGCTTTTCTCAAGGGCGAAGTGGCACGACTGACCGAGTTTCTTCACGATAAATCTCTACTTCTTGACACTTCTCCACTCTACAACTTCCTCGACTATGCAGAGGTAAAAGGCCAGGAGAGTGTGAAGAGAGCCATGGAGGTGGCCGCGGCAGGGATGCACAATATCATAATGGTAGGGCCTCCAGGTAGTGGAAAGTCGATGATGGCAAAGCGACTACCGACAATCCTTCCCCCATTTGAGTCGGAAGAGTCCCTGGAGACGACGATGATACACTCGGTCGCGGGGATGCTCCCTTCGGATACCTCCCTGATGAGGGAACGACCTTTCCGGGCACCTCATCACAGCATTTCCAACGTCGCAATGGTTGGAGGGGGGAGCTATCCTAAGCCGGGAGAAATAAGTTTGGCTAACAATGGTGTCCTCTTTTTGGATGAGTTGCCGGAGTTTGCCCGGAACGTCCTGGAGGTATTGCGCCAACCGCTCGAGGACCGTACCATTACAGTATCCAGAGCCAAGCAGACAGTTACTTTCCCGGCATCGTTTATGTTGGTTGCTTCAATGAATCCCTGTCCGTGTGGCAACTACAACAATCCCATAAAGAAATGTAGATGTACACCTCCACAGGTCATCTCTTATCTCAACCGTATATCGGGACCGTTGTTGGATCGTATAGATATTCAGGTGGAGATTGTTCCGGTACCTTTTGACTCACTTGCCGATCGGCGTCCGGCAGAGTCCAGTGCCGAGATACGCAATCGCGTAGTCCGGGCAAGGGAAATACAGCGAGTGCGCTTCAAGGAGTTCCCTAATATATACAGCAATGCCCAAATGCCTCCGGCACTTATCAAGGAGTTTGTTCGAGTAGATGTCCAAGGACTTGGGCGTCTTCGTGCAGCTATGGATCGTTTTGCCCTTTCTGCCCGAGCGTATGACCGTATCCTTAAAGTGGCTCGTACCATAGCAGACTTGGCAGGAAGCCCGGATGTCACAGCAACTCATATAGCAGAGGCTGTGGGTTATCGTAAGTTGGACAGAGAGAGTTGGGGTAGCTTCGGCTCATAATACAGAATATCGTAATACATCGCAGCGAGATGAAAAAGAAACTTTACCTATTAGATGCATATGCACTCATATATAGAGGTTACTTTGCATTCATACGTAATCCTCGTATCAATAGCCGCGGGATGGATACATCTGCGGTCTTTGGTTTCATGCTTACCTTTGATGAGATACGAAAGAAGGCAGAAAATGACTATCTGGCAGTAGCCTTTGACCCTAAAGGTCCGACATTCCGACATGAGGAATACGAAGCTTACAAAGCCCAGCGTCAAGAAACACCTGAGTCTATCCGCACAGGTGTCCCGTTCATAAAGGATATCATCCGGGCGATGGGCGTGAAGATATATGAAACGCCGGGGTATGAAGCAGATGATGTCATAGGTACGATTTCTGCTCTTGCCGGACAGTCCAACGACTTGGAGGTGCTGATGGTGACTCCGGATAAGGACTATGCTCAGCTTGTGGGCGATAATGTCTTTATCTATAAGCCAATGAAAGGAGCAGACTTTGAGCGTCTCGGACCGGAAGAAGTGGTTGCGAAGTATGGACTTAAGCATCAATCCCAGATGATCGACCTGCTCGCTCTCATGGGAGATGCGTCCGATAACATCCCCGGGTGCCCCGGGGTGGGAGAAAAGACCGCAGCAAAACTTCTTTCACAATACAAAGATATCGACGACATATATGCTCATATCGGAGAGATAAAGGGAACTCTCGGTCAGAAGCTCACTGAAGGAGAAGAGCTGGTGCGGTTGTCTCGTAGACTGGTTACGATAGAAAGAAATATCCCAATGGATTTCTCTATCGAGGAGTGCCGGGTCGGAGAGATAAATATGGCGGAGATAACACGACTGTATGAGGAACTTGAGTTCAAGACTTTACTTAAACGTTTTGAAGACAAAGGCTCTACTGTGTCACCGGGATCTACCATGCAGGTCCAACCTGTCGCACAAAGTGGTATGAGACAAGCATCCCTCTTTGATGATTTATTTGCTCCCAAAGCTGAAACTCCTGAGGATCCCAATTCTCCTATCTCACTCTCCGGATACAAAACTATGGTAGATGAAGACATCAGGTATGAAGTTGTTGATGGAATAGATGGAATAAAGAGGTTGGCGAAAACGTTGGGTGAATATCCTGTATTCGCTTTCGATACGGAGACCGATGCATTGGATTCTCTTACGGCAGGGATTGTCGGAGCATCGTTTGCCGTAGCCGAACGACAAGCATACTATATCCCTTTACCTGAAGATAAGGAAATGGTGATTAAACTGCTCGAGCCTTTACGACCACTCTTCCTTAATCCTGACATATTGAAGGTAGGTCAGAACATTAAGTTTGACCTTGAAGTGCTTGCCAGGTACGGTATTATTGCTAAGGGCCCCTGCTTCGATACGATGATTGCTCACTATCTTCTCAACCCTGAGCTTAGTCATGGCATGGACTATATGTCTGAAAACTATCTCAACTATCGCCCTATCCCCATCAGCGATCTTATAGGGGCAAAGGGAAAGAAGCAGTTGAGTATGCGTGACGTCTCGGTCGAGAAAGTTGCTCCTTACGCTGCCGAAGATGCCGATATTACGCTTCGTCTGTATCATTTCCTTGAGCCGCAGATACGAGAACGGCATCTTGAGTCTCTCCTTTATGATCTTGAGATGCCTTTGATGTCGGTCCTTATGGCGATGGAACAGGAAGGCGTGACGATCGATACCGGTGAATTGAAGACTGTTGCCCATGATCTTGAGGGACGACTTGTGCAACTTGAAAAGGAGATACATGCAAGTGCCGGCGTAGAGTTTAATATCAACTCGCCTAAAGTTGTGGGAGAAGTGCTCTTCGAAACCTTAGGAATAGGATCCAAACATAAGAAAACCAAGACAGGCAACTATGCAACGGGAGAAGAAGTACTGCAAAAGCTGACAGCCGAGCACCCAATCGTCGAGATGATCTTACGATACAGAGGCTTGAGAAAACTACTTTCGACCTACGTCGAAGCCCTTCCTCAGCTCATCAATCCCGAAACCGGGCGTATCCATACTACGTACAATCAAACCGTGGCAGCGACAGGGCGGCTCTCAAGTACCAATCCCAATCTCCAGAACATCCCTATCCGTGACGAAGACGGTCGTGAGATCCGCAAGGCTTTTATCGCAAATCATCCTGACGAGATATTTGTCTCTGCCGACTATTCTCAGATAGAGCTTCGTTTGATGGCGCACCTCAGTGGCGATGAAGCCCTTATAGATGCTTTCCGTTCGGGCAAAGATGTCCACGCAGCCACGGCTTCGAAGATATATGGTATCCCACTCGAAGAGGTGACCTCCGAGATGAGACGGCGTGCGAAGACGGCAAACTTCGGTATCATTTACGGTATATCATCATTCGGTCTTAGCGAAAGGCTCTCCATTCCTCGGAAAGAGGCATCCGAACTTATAGCCGGTTACTTCGCTTCATACCCTAAGGTCAAGGAGTATATGGACAGAGTTATTTCAGAAGCTCGTGAGAAAGGGTATGTCGAGACGATACTTGGACGTCGTCGTTACCTCAAAGATATCCATGCGGGTAATGCCGTGGTGCGAGGGTATGCCGAACGCAATGCTGTCAATGCTCCTATCCAGGGTTCAGCTGCAGACATCATTAAGCTGGCCATGGTGCATATTGCTCGTCGTCTCAGGGAGGAAAACCTTCGCTCGAAGATGATTCTCCAAGTCCACGATGAACTTAATTTCAGTGTCCCTGTCGGGGAGTATGATCGACTTGTTACTATTGTGCGTGAGGAGATGGAGGGTGTCTGTCCCGTACTTTCCGTACCCCTTACGGTCGATATAGGCAAGGGGAATAATTGGCTTGAAGCACACTAAGAGACAACGGTGGTGATGAGGCAGTATATACTTTTGCTTCTATCTATACTCATCTCGTGCCATCCCCTTGCAGGTACTACTATTCTTTATTCTCCACGACCGGACAATGATCTCGATGCTATCTTAAGATTGATTGATGATGACGTAGAGCGAGATCAGGTAGGTGAGCTTCTTTTACGTCTTACTGACGCTCCTTTGGATATCAATCACGCAAGTGAGGACGAACTGTTGGCACTTCCGTTCTTCGACGCTTTCTATGTTCGCAACCTTTTGCTCTACCGTTCCCGTTATGGAGGGCTGATCTCGTTGTACGATCTGAAGAACATACAAGGAGCACCGACGTCATACTTACCACTTCTCGAGCCATACTTGGCCCTCTCACCTCTTGGAGAAAAATCCTCCAATATCGGTCAGCGCACTTCTTTCTTCGTGGGATCAGAGCTATCGTTACGGAGGAACGAGGCGCAATCTTACCGAATGGCTCCTGCCTGGATGGTAGACAGCCGATCACAAGAAGGATGGTCATGGTCGCTTTTTGGGGAGAATGACCGGGGAGAGTCCTACCAACCGTTGAGGTCAGGCGTATTTGATCACTTTTCATTCTCTATCAACCGTTACTTGGAGAAGGCAAAGCTATCACTGGCTTATACGCCCCGTTCACAGATCATTATGGGAGATATGAGGGTGACAATAGGTCAAGGACTCTTGATGGGTATGGGTCTGTCACACTTCTCTCGGTTAGAGTATCGTGGAGGACCGCCACCTCTGCATCGCAATCCGCTACGTCCCCACCGATCGTTCAGGGAGTACGGATTTCTTAGAGGGGTAGGGGTGACACAACGACTCGGTCATACCTTTGGCTTTTCCGCTTTTGCCGGTTATGAACCCGTAGATGCTCGGCTCGAAGGTTCGCAGATCCTCACACTTTATTCCACAGGATTGCATCGTACCGATAGGGAGTTGCTGTATCGGCATACCGCACGGAGGGAGGTGATGGGCGGTTATTTGTCGTACGATGACGCCAAGTTGCATATAGGGGTGCTTACCGTCGGGCATCGTTATCGCCAGCAGGGGAAAGCGCTTCGGTATGTGACGCCGCAAGGGGGAGATGCCGAACGCTTGGAAAGCTCGATAGACTGGCGACTACTTGGGGACAATTTCTCCTTTTTCGGTGAGAGCCTGATCAGGCTTAGGAATAGAAGTCGTGCGGCAACCGCTTTGGGTATCAGCTTTCGGAGCGATGCTCTCGGTACTCTTACTTTTATGGGACGTTATCTTGGTACGGACTATGTGTCGGCGTATGCCATGCCCGAGGCGCACTATTCCGGTCGTCGCAACGAAAAAGCCCTCAGTGTTCTATGGGCAGGAGGTATTGCTTCCGGTTTTGATGTCTCTCTCTTTGTGGATCTTTATCGCTCCATTATCCCGTATAGTCGGAGAGACGTAGACACAGGTGTGACTGTTGCCGGAACTCTTGGCTATCGACAAGACAACACCCTTGCCATGTTGCGTCTCCGAGCGGCATCAGGGCCGGAAGGGATGCGCTATACTGCCCGAGCCACTTTTGACTTTGTCCCCCAGAGAGATATGCTCCTGCGTATGGGGATGCAGGTAGTTCGTTCCGATGAAGCACGCTTTTCCAGTACTCTTTTCGGCAGGATGAGGATCGAGCGGACACGTTTGTTGTACGAAGCGGGGGTGCAGTTTTTCCATATTCAAGACAATCCGTTTGTTGCCGATGTGGCATATATGCCTCATAAGTACCATACTCCACTATTGCGGGGATCAGGGATTCGTGTCACCGCAAAGGTACGTCTTGCCCTCGCCGAGCGTACGTTCCTCTATCTTCGTTGCGCCCCCGTGTACTATCTCAAGGCCCCCTCTACGCCTCTCTTCCCGCTTCTCGATTGCTCATTCACGCACCGTATATAGATAAATAACGAGAGGGTTTGTCATTGTGACAAGCCCTCTCGCTTTGTATTATGGGTAGCCTCTGTTAGTTGCTTTGGGGAAGCTCTACCTTGAGATATAGTTCGTCGAGCTGCTCTGTATCAAGAACGGATGGAGCGTCTATCATGACGTCACGCCCGGAATTATTCTTCGGGAAGGCAATACAGTCACGGATGCTGTTGAGTCCTGCGAAGAGAGAGACCCATCTGTCGAATCCATAAGCGATACCACCGTGGGGTGGTGCTCCGTACTTAAAAGCATTCATGAGGAACCCAAACTGTTCTTCTGCCTTCTCTTTGGTAAATCCGAGCAGGGTAAACATCTTCTGCTGCAACTCGCTATCGTATATACGGATGGAGCCTCCGCCTACCTCTACACCGTTGATGACCATATCGTAAGCATTGGCACGTACCTGTCCCGGATCTGTATCCAGCATCGGCACATCCTCTGCCTTGGGAGAGGTGAAGGGATGGTGCATAGCGTAGAAGCGTTGAGTATCTTCGTCCCACTCGAAGAGGGGGAAGTCTACCACCCATAGGCACGAGAACTTGTTGGGATCCATCAGACCACGGCGACGAGCCACCTCAAGGCGAAGTTCACTCAGTTGCTTACGGGTCTTCATCACATCGTCACCGCTAAGGATGAGGATCAGGTCACCAGCCTTTGCTCCCATGGTATCGGCAAGCTCTTTAAGTACATCTTCGGAGTAGAACTTATCTACGCTGCTCTTGACTGCTCCGTCCTCTTGCACGCGAGCATATACCAGACCCTTGGCTCCTATCTGGGGTTTCTTGACGAAGTCCGTGAGCTCGTCGATCTGCTTACGGGTATATTCGGCAGCTCCTTCGACACATATGCCGCCGATGTACGCAGCACTGTCGAACACACTGAAGCCATGTCCTTTGAGTAAGCCGTCAAGTTCCACAAACTTCATATCAAATCTCGTATCAGGTTTGTCTGATCCGTAGTACTTCATTGCGTCGTGCCAGGAGATACGTGGGTATGCTTCGGTCTGCTCTATGCCAAGGACACTCTTGAAAAGGTGCTTCGAAAGTCCTTCGAACGTAGAAAGTATATCCTCTCTATCCACAAAACTCATCTCACAGTCTATTTGAGTAAACTCCGGCTGGCGGTCTGCTCGCAAATCTTCGTCACGGAAACACTTCACGATCTGGAAGTAACGATCAAACCCCGATACCATGAGCAGCTGCTTGAAGGTTTGAGGGGACTGCGGGAGTGCATAGAACTCTCCTGCATTCATACGAGAGGGGACGACGAAGTCACGTGCGCCCTCTGGAGTGGACTTGATAAGTACGGGCGTCTCTACCTCAAGGAAGTTGAGGCTGTCCAGATAACGGCGCACGATGATTGCCATACGGTGGCGCAACTCAAGATTGCGTCTCACACAATCACGGCGAAGGTCGAGGTAGCGATACTTCATCCGCAACTCATCTCCCCCGTCGGTCTGCTCCTCGATAGTGAATGGAGGTGTCGCTGCACGGTTGAGGATATTGAGGGATGATGCTATCACTTCGATGTCACCGGTGGGTATGTTGGCATTCTTTGCGCTACGCTCGGCTACCACCCCCGTGACCTGTATCACGTACTCTCGCCCCAGTTCGGCAGCTTTGTGGCATAGCTCTTCGTCCTGTTCGTTACTGAAGACGAGCTGTGTCACGCCATATCTATCCCTAAGGTCGATAAAGGTCATACCACCCATCTTACGGTTGCGGTACACCCAACCCGCGAGTGTCACCTTTTTGCCTACATCACTGAGTCTGAGCTCTCCGCACGTGTTTGATCTATACATTACTGGTATATCTTATGTTGTTACTATAAAGCGTTACGATACAAGTACAAAGGTAAACATTTAGCCGTGAATATAAAAGGTGTGAAGGGATACTCCCTTGGTACGGTCGTACATCCGGGTGAGGCGACGCGGGGTGGTATGTCGGCGGATATGTCGGATGATTTTTCCCTCTGTGCGGGAGAAAATTTGGAGAGAAGAGGATGCAACCTTGTGGTCGGCTCCGGAAAACTACTTTTCGGGGACGGGAAAGTAATCATCAGGGGCTGAAAAGCAACTTTCAGCCCATGATGATTACTTCGGATACGGTAACGCATAAGTCTTTTCGGGTATCTTACTCTTTTGGGTGGCGTTACAGTGTCGTTTCACGTTGCATAATCTGAATTTTCCTCAAGGAAATGGAAAATGACGATAATACGGTGAGAATGAGGGTGGTTTTGGGTTTGTTTTGTAACTTTGGCAGTGAACCAACCATAACTGATATACGGAGATGAAAGTAATAAGAGATAAGGTTACGTTTTTGAAAGCAATCGAAGATGCCAAGGCAAGCGGACACTCGATAGGGTTTGTCCCCACAATGGGTGGACTCCATGCCGGACATCTGAGTCTCGTCAAGCGATGCAAGGCGGAGATGGATCTGTGCGTGGTGAGCGTCTTCCTCAATCCTACGCAGTTCAATGACAAGAACGACCTCGTGACTTATCCGCATGATCCCAAAGAGGATGAACGGATGCTCGGAGAGTGCGACGTAGACATTATGTTTGCGCCTACGGCAGAGGAGATGTACGATGCAGGCGAAGTCGCCCCACGGTTCGATATAGGACGTGTGGCAGAGGTGATGGAGGGAGCACACCGTCCCGGTCACTTCGAGGGTGTCACTTGGGTGGTGAGCAAGCTCTTTCGCCTTGTGCGCCCCGACCGTGCCTACTTCGGGGAGAAGGACTTCCAGCAGATTGCAGTGATACGCCGTATGATTGCCGTGTCGGATGATATGAAGAGCATCGAGATCGTGCCTTGTCCCGTAGTCCGTGAAGCTGACGGGCTGGCGATGAGTTCGCGCAACGCTCGTCTCTCTTCCGCAGAGAGAGCTGCCGCCCCTCTGATATACAGGGCTCTCGAAGCCGGAGTCAAGGCTCAGGTGCAGGGCAAGAGCGTGCAGGAGACCCACGACTTGGTCGTCACGATGATAGATGCCGACCCTCTCTTGCGCGTAGAGTACTTCAGCATTGTGGACGGTCTGACGCTCGAAGAGGTGGATCGCTGGGATGCTGCTTCGGATATCGTGGGGTGTATCACCGTATTCTGCGGTGCAGTGCGACTGATAGATCACATCCACTTTATCCATAATACATAAACTGCCGGTAGGAAGATGAAGAGGTGGCTCTACATACTGTTGTGCTCTCTATGGATGGGGGCGACTGCTTTTGCTGAGACGGAGGAGTCTTCGCCAGAGGCTTCCATTGTCGCTTTGCCGTCCAAGAAGTATGAAGTGAGGGGGGTATGGCTCACCACCGTATTCAATCTCGACTGGCCTAAACGTACAGCCTACACTGTAGGGGATGAGGAGAGGCAGAAGCGGGAACTGGAAGTGCTGCTCGATCGATTGCAGGAAGCCGGCATCAATACCGTCTACCTTCAGACCCGCGGCCGGGGAGACCTGATCTATCCATCGAAAGTAGAACCCCTAAGCCTTGCTATCAGAGGACGGGCTTCCGGGAAGGTGTCGTACGACCCCCTGGAGTATGCCATCGAGGCTTGCCACAAGAGAGGGATGAGGGTGCACGCATGGATGGTGACTCTTCCGCTCGGGACGCAGGCTTATGTCAGACAGTTGGACAAAAGTGCCTATGCCGTGCGAGAGCAGAGGCACTGTATCAATTACAAAGGTGAATGGTATATGGATCCCGCTTCTCCTAAAACCGACGAACACCTTAGGTCGATTGTCAAGGAACTCCTGGAAAAGTACGATGTCGATGGCGTCCATCTCGACTACATTCGCTATCCTTCCGAGCCTCAGAACTTCCCCGACGAGAAGGCTTACCGCAAAGCTCGTACGACTCTTTCGAGAGATGAGTGGAGGCAAAGCAATATAAACCGGATCGTCTCCTCGGTCTATAAGCAGGCGAAAGCTATTCGCCCTGACGTAGAAGTAAGTGCTGCCCCCATAGGGAAGTATAGGCGTCTCACGATCCCTCAGGAAAGAGGGTGGACGGCTCTCGAAAGCGTGCACCAGGATCCCCTGAGATGGGAAAAGAGTTCTGAGATAGACGCCCTGGTCCCTATGATGTATTATAAGGACGATCTCTTCTATCCGTATGTGGAGGATTGGGCAAAGACCTTTGAGAAGACCCCGGTGATCATGGGACTGGGTTCGTATCGTCTGCTCAGCAATGAGGGAAACTGGAGCCTGAGCGAGCTGGCATCTCAGGTCAAACATATACAAGCGCAGAAGGGACTTGCCGGTGTAGCATTCTTCAGAGCCGACCAAGTGGCCTCCCCATCGTACGGTCTGTACGGTCTGCTTAGGGACAGTCTGTTCGTTTTTCCGACTTTGCCTTTCAAGGGGGCGGTAGATGATGCTACCTCTGCACCGAGTGCTCCTCACGATATGACGATATGCCTGCACAAGGATGGGATCATGCTCTCATGGGCACAGGAGATGGACAAGGAAGAGAAGCTGCTCCATATCGTCTATCTATCTGCTTCGGAGGAGGTCGATACCGAACGAAGCGACCACATGAAGCTGCGGACGACGAAACAATCTGTGCTGATCCCTTGGAGTATGTTGCCACAAGAACGCCTCACGACACTGACTGTCTCGACGTATGATATCCGAACGGGCCTGGAGACGGTCGCAGTGGAGCACCACGCATACTACCGTACGGAGTTTGAAAAGTAAGGCCTCTCTCGTTACAGGGGCGGGTACGGAGGTTTTGTAGGTGCGGTAGAGGCTTTTTCAATTTAAGTTAGTACCTTTGCTTTAGACCCTGTCGGTAGAGACCGACATACTAATGTGTGAACCATATTATTTATTCATCCAACAATAAACTTATTGAGATTATGAGCTTTTTGACTAACGAGAAACTTACAATCGTCGGTGCAGCCGGTATGATCGGCTCGAACATGGCACAGACAGCTGCCATGATGCATCTCACTCCTAATATCTGTCTCTATGACCCGTTTGCGTTGGGACTTGAAGGAGTTGCGGAAGAACTTCGACACTGCTCCTTTGAAGGTGTAAACATTACCTTTACTTCTGATATCAAGGAAGCATTTACAGGTGCAAAATATATCGTCTCGTCGGGTGGTGCTCCACGTAAGGATGGTATGACCCGTGAGGACCTCCTCAAGGGAAATGCCGAAATCGCTGCTCAGCTTGGTAAGGATATCAAGGCATATTGCCCGGATGTGAAGCATGTCGTAATCATCTTCAACCCTGCCGATATCACAGGTCTTGTGACAATGTTGTACGCAGGTATCGAGCCATGTCGTCTTACGACTCTTGCCGGGCTCGATTCTACCCGTCTGCAGAGCGAGCTCGCTAAGCACTTCGGTATAGCTCAGAGCAAGGTAACTAATACACGTACTTATGGTGGGCACGGCGAACAGATGGCTGTTTTTGCGTCTTCTGCCAAGATTGATGGCACTCCGCTGACAGACCTTATCGGTACAGATAAGCTCACCAACGAGGAGTGGACTGCTCTCCGTCAGCGTGTCGTACAGGGCGGTGCCAATATCATCAAGCTCCGTGGTCGCTCTTCGTTCCAGAGTCCCTCGTACGTCTCTATCGAGATGATACGTGCTGCCATGGGCGGTGAAGCGTTCCGCTGGCCATCGGGTTGCTATGTCTCTTCGCAAGGGTTCGATCATATCATGATGGCTATGGAGACGACTATCACTAAAGATGGTGTGACATATAGCGAGATCAAGGGTACCGATGCTGAGAAAGCCGAGCTCCAGAGCAGCTACAAGCACCTCTGCGACCTCCGCGATCAGGTTATTGCTATGGGTGTACTCCCTGCTGTGGATCAATGGCATACGATCAATCCGCACATCAAGTAATATCTGCTTAGCAGTTGTACCTATAAAGAATAGAGAGAGGGTACCAAGGTCTACAATCTGACCTTGGTACCCTCTCTCTCTATTCTTGGTGCAGTAGTGTTGTCGCTATCCGGGTAGAAGGCTGCACACCTTCGCTCATCCGTAGTATCGGGTAGGGGTGAGAAAGTCGTAGAGGTACGGTAACGAAACATCTCTCTACCGTATCTAAACCTGTATTCTGGAGTTGAAAAGTAATTTTCTGCGGCGGAAAAGTAATAATCAGGGGGTGAAAGCTAATTTTTCACCCCTGATTACTGCTCTATATTCCGTTATTGGGAAGTTTTTATCCGCGTCGGAATAACTTCTCTCCGGTATACTATCCCCATCCGAGGGTGGGGTGAGGCAAAAGAAGAGAGACTGTGCCAAGAGTCGGAGTCGGATCCTGGCGCAGTCTCTCTCGGTATGTGTGCTCTACTTAATCTTCGTAACCGAGGTCATCGAGCTGTTTGATGTCGAGGTGTACCGGCTTGATCATATTTTCAGGAGCGAGGATCATATCCAGCTCCTTCTGGGTCAAGATACCTTTCTCCACGACAAGCTCCATGATCGGACGACCGGTAGCCATGGCTTCCTTCGCGATCTTGGTAGAGTTCTTGTAGCCGATGTAGGGATTGAGAGCGGTTACGATACCAAGGCTTTCGCTTACATATCTGCGGCAACGCTCCTCGTTTGCTTTGATATCTACGATACAGAGATCGCGCAGAGTATCGAGACCTGCCATGAGGTAGTCGGAAGACTCGAAGCAGCACTGTGCCATCACCGGCTCCATTGCGTTGAGCTCCATCTGTGCCGACTCGCCTGCCATGGTGACACATACGTCATTCCCTATTATCTTGTAGGCAATCTGTGATACCACTTCGGGGATCACGGGATTAACCTTACCCGGCATGATGGACGAGCCTGGCTGACGTGCCGGAAGATCGATCTCGCCGAGTCCGCAGCGTGGACCGGACGAAAGGAGACGAAGGTCATTGCTGATCTTGCTTACCTTTACGGCGATACGCTTCAAGGCTTGGGAGTAACCGATGAGATGTGAGGTATCAGAGGTCGCTCCGACGAGGTCTTCGGCGAGCTTGATATCCCATCCGGTGATGGATCTCAAAGCTTCCGTACATGCTTCGGCATAGCCGGGTACGGCACAGATGCCCGTACCGATGGCGGTAGCCCCCATATTTACGGTAAGGAGTTGGTCTGCCGCGTGCTTGAGATTGGGTATCTCCTCTTCAATGATGGATGCAAAGCCGTTGAAGGTCTGACCGAGTGTCATGGGCACGGCATCCTGAAGCTGTGTGCGACCCATCTTAACAACGTGTGCAAACTCTTTGCCTTTTGCTCTCAGAGCTTCGACAAAGGACTCCATGTGCTTCACGACCTTGAGGTAGGTAGCATAGAGCCCGAGGTGAATGGCTGTGGGGTATGCATCGTTCGTCGATTGGGACGCATTGACGTGATCGTTGGGCGAGCAGTGCTTGTAGTGTCCACGTTCGTGTCCGAGGATCTCAAGGGCTCGGTTAGCGATTACCTCATTGGCGTTCATATTGGTAGAAGTCCCTGCGCCACCTTGTATCATGTCGATCGGGAAGTGTTCGTAATGCTTCCCTTCGAGTAGCTCAACGCAAGCCTTCTCTATGGCATCGGCGCATTCACGGGATATGACCCCGAGCTGTCCGTTTGCCCTTGCTGCCCCCATCTTTGTCCAAGCTAAACCGTGGATGAAGAGGGGGTAATTGTTGAGCTTGAACGGAGAAATGTTGAAGTTGTCCAAAGCCCGCAATGTCTGCACGCCGTAGAGGACACTGTCGGGTAGTTCTCTTGAGCCGAGAAGATCACTTTCGACTCTCATCTTTTTGCTATCCATTACGATCTGTTATTCGTTATCAAGCGTGTGAACGATAAGTCCGGAACGTAGTTTTGGTTCGAACCAGGTTGTCTTGGGAGGCATTATGTTGCCCGAGTCTGCTATATCCATGAGCTGCTTCATAGAAACGGGATAAAGCGCGAGGGCGGCTACCATCTCTCCACTGTCCACTCTCTTCTTCAACTCTCCCAGACCTCGGATACCTCCGACAAAGTCAATGCGCTTGGAGGTACGTAGGTCTTTGATGTCGAGTATCTCATCGAGGATAAGGTTTGAGGAGATGGTGACGTCAAGCACCCCGATAGGGTCATTGTCGTCATACGTGCCTTCCTTGGCAGTGAGCGAGTACCACTTGCCGCCGAGATAGAGAGCGAAGTTGTGGAGCTTCGTAGGTCTGTACTCGGCTGTCCCCTTTTCTTCGACGATGAAATCCTTCTCGAGGGCTTTAAGGAAGTCCGCTTCCGACAGTCCGTTGAGGTCTTTCACGACACGATTGTAGTCTATGATGGTAAGGTGGCTCGCAGGGAAACATACTGCCATGAAGAAGTTGTACTCTTCGTTACCGGTATGGTTCGGGTTGGCTTTTGCCTTCTCTGCTCCTACGAGAGCGGCAGCGGCGGATCTGTGGTGCCCGTCTGCAATGTAGAGGTATGGCATCGCTTCGAACGCCTTAGTGATAGTCTCGATGTCGTTCTTATTGTCTACTACCCAAAAGTGGTGACCAAACCCGTCAAACTGAGCTACAAAGTCATATATAGGCGTCGTAGCCTTGTACTTGTTGATAATGCGCTCGAGCTCGGCATTGTCCGGGAAGGCGAGGAAGACTGGCTCGATATTGGCGTTGTTCACCCGTACGTGCTTCATACGATCTTCCTCTTTGTCCTTACGCGTTAGCTCATGTTTCTTGATGACATTGTTCATATAGTCATCGACATTTGCGCCAACAACGATCCCGAATTGGGTTTTGTTGTTCATCGTTTGCGCATAAATGTAGTAACAAGGCGTGCCGTCTTGAACTAACCATCCCTTATCGCGGAACATCTTAAAGTTCTCTGCAGCTTTCTCATATACGTCTGCATCGTGCTCATCCTTGCCTACGGGGAAGTCGATTTCCGGACGGATGATGTGATAAAGGGACATCTCGTTGCCCTTAGCTTCCTCACGAGCCTCATCGCTATTGAGGACGTCGTATGGGCGTGACGCAACTTGTGTTACAATGTCTTGGGGGGGACGAAAGCCCCTAAAAGGTTTTACTCTTGCCATAGGTATATTTCTTTCTTATTATGTGTCGGTAAACATACGATCATCACGGCAATGCTATGGAGATCATAGTATACATCTTACTTGTAATCTATCGGTAAAGAGGAGGGTACGACCGACAACAGAGGATGTCTGCTATCGGTCGCCCCCTTCTTCTTTTAGTCGGATTACTTATTTACCTTATACTTAGCTTCACCGGTTTTGATAAAGTCTGCGATCTGCTTTGCCGCAGCCATACCAGCATTTGTATTGGCTTCGGCTGTCTGCGCACCCATCTTCTTGGCGGTGGCGAGGTATTGGTTTGGGAACTTTTCTACGATCTCCACTTCACAATCTGGCTTAACGTCCGTGAGGTAGGATAGGTCCGGTCTCTCGGCAAGTACGCGAAGAAGGTCAGCTTCATCTATCAAGTCCTTACGTGCGATATTAACAAGGATAGCTCCTTTAGGCATACGGCTCATAAGGTTGTAGTTGATCATCTTCTTGGTATTTGCGGCAGCGGGCATTGCAAGGACCAGGATGTCACAAGTCTCGAACATAAGTTCTCTGTCGTTGAAAAACTTAAAGCCGTCCTTCACAAAGTAATTCGCCGGAGTCAATCTCTGGAACCCGAATACTTCCATCCCGAACCCTTGACCGATACGAGCTACATTTTGTCCGATGTTTCCATAGGACATTACGCCGAGTTTCTTACCCATGAGCTCGCTACCTGTCTTACCTGAAAAGCCTCCTCTCACGAAAAAGAGGAGCATAGCAAAGACAAGTTCGGCAACAGCATTAGAGTTCTGTCCCGGAGTGTTCATAACGCAGACGTTGTGTTTCGTGGCAGCTTCGCAGTCCACATTGTCGTAACCTGCTCCGGCACGTACTACGATCTTGAGCTGTTTTGCGGCTTCGATCACTTCTGCATCTATTATGTCGCTGCGTACGATTATACCTTCTACATCCTTTACTGCGTTAAGAAGCTGGGACTTTTCGGTATATTTTTCAAGCTTTACTACTTCAAACCCGTTGGATTCAAGGATTTCACTGATCTTTGCAACAGCTACGGGAGCGAAAGGCTTCTCGGTAGCTATCAATACTTTTGCCATGATAATACAGAACTTTATAGAGAAAATTAAAGCTTACGCTCAAATTCATTCATCGCATCGATAAGAGCTTTTACGCTTTCGATCGGCATAGCGTTGTAGATAGATGCGCGGAAACCACCTACCGAACGGTGACCTTTAAGTCCTGACATACCTCTTTCGCTAGCGAGCTTGAGGAAGTCGGCTTCGAGTTCTTTGTACTCATCCTTCATCACGAAGCACACATTCATGATCGAGCGATCCTCAGCGTTAGCCGTCCCACGGAATACTTTTGAATTGTCGATTGCGTCGTAGAGGATACCGGCTTTCTCTACGTTGATCTTTTCGATCGCTTTCATGCCGCCGAGTTCCTTGTACCACTTCAATGTTTGAAGGGCTACGTAGATGGGGAATACGGGAGGAGTGTTGAACATTGACTCCTTAGAGATATGAGTATTGTAGTCCAACATTGTAGGGATCTTGCGTTCTACACGACCGAGGGCATCCTTCTTTACGATAGCAAAAGTAACACCGGCGGGAGCAAGGTTCTTTTGCGCGCCTCCGTAGATTAGGTCATACTTAGCCACATCTATCTCACGAGTGAAGATGTCTGACGACATATCGCAGATCAATGGGCACGGAGCGTCGAGATCCTTACGTATTTCTGTACCGTAGATAGTGTTGTTGGAAGTATAGTGGAAGTACTCTGCGTCTGCAGGGATTGTGTAGTCTTTTGGGATAAAGGTATAGTTGGCATCCTTAGAGCTTGCGACTACGACCACTTCACCAAAGTTTTTTGCTTCCTTGATTGCGTTACTTGCCCATGTGCCTGTATCGATGTATGCAGCTTTCTTGTTGAGGAAGTTGTACGGAGCCATGCAGAACTGGAGGCTTGCACCACCGCCAAGGAACACCACTTCGTGCGTTTCGGGCACATCGAGGAGTTGCTTGAAGAGTTCTCTTGTCTCGTCCATCACGGCAACGAATTCCTTACCTCTGTGAGAAACTTCGAGAAGTGAAAGGCCTGTGCCTGCGAAGTTAAGTACAGCTTCAGCTGAGTTTTTGATTACGCCGTCGTTAAGAATTGAAGGACCGGCCGAAAAATTGTGCTTCTTCATCTTGTCTAAGTGATTTTGAAAATTAGGTGTATAAATAATTAGTAATTATATTCTTGTTCATTGGATTATAATCTTTCTGTGACGTTGTCCCGGTGTCTTCCCACGTGTTCGGCATACATCTCTCTGAGGTTTGCCGTCATGCGCCCCTCCTGAGGGTTAGGAGCCGGCGACCAGAAGGTGACAGTCGCAAGCTCGTCAGGCATATACTGCTGTATTGCGAAGTGCCCTTGGTGGTCGTGGGGATAGATGTACTCTGCCCCATAACCCAGTTCCGACATCAGCTCTGTCGGAGCATTGCGCAGGTGCATGGGGACGGGGTGAGGTGGTGCTTTGCGTACGTATGCCAAGGCTGCGTCGATGGCGCAGTAGGCACTGTTGCTCTTGTGGCTGGTCGCAAGGTAGATCGTTGCTTCGGCAAGAGGGATACGTCCTTCGGGCCAACCGATCTTGTGCACTGCGTCGAACGCCGCTTGTGCTATCAGGAGTGCGTTGGGGTTCGCCAAGCCTATATCCTCTGCGGCGAGGATGACCAGCCTTCGAGCTATGAACTTAGGGTCCTCTCCCCCCTCTATCATACGGGCAAGCCAGTACAAGGCGGCATCGGGATTGCTCCCACGTACCGACTTGATGAATGCCGAGATGATATCGTAGTGCATCTCCCCTCCTTTGTCGTACACGGCGGGATTCTGTTGGAGGTGCTTCGATACCGACTCGTTGTCTATCGTTACCCGCTTCGTCTTCTGAGCCTCTGCCGTTGTCGTGAGCATCTCTATTATATTGAGCAGCTTGCGGGCATCGCCCCCGGACGCAACAAAAAGAGCCTCGACTTCTTTGATTTCGAAGTCGAAGCCACTCATCAATACGTCCTCCTTGATCGCCTTATCCATCAGCCGTCTCAACGCATCCGCATCGAGGGGCTTGAGGACAAATACTCGGCAACGCGAGAGAAGGGGACGAATGATCTCAAAAGATGGGTTCTCTGTCGTCGCTCCTATCAATACGACACTCCCACGCTCCACTGCATGGAGCAGAGAGTCCTGCTGAGACTTACTGAAGCGATGTATTTCGTCAATGAAGAGGATAGGAGTGCCACCGGAGAATAGCTGGCCACGGCT
>JBHBLB010000081.1:0-4928 GCA_041791495.1 Porphyromonas sp. | reverse complement strand
ACGATATTGCAGGTAACCAAGAAGGTGGAAGAAGCCTCAGGGATCTCTCATTTCATTGCAGATTTTACATAATCAAATTAGCAAAAGCTATTTAATCGTCATCAAAAGCGTGAGGGGAGAAATATACAAAAGACCCCTTCAAAAACTTTGCGATTACCGTATGTAAAGTTTCTTTCAGCTGCGGATTATCAGTTTTCAGTCCCTGAAAATTAGAAATCCGGGGCTGGACATTACTCTTCAGCCCCGGATCACTGTTTCTTTCCCGGATGTGAGGATGTTTCCTCCCGGAAAGGATGAAGTCCTTCCCGGCTAGTAAGAGATGCGAAGATCGCCAGGGAGGAGCCACCCCTTACGACGCATCACCGCAGCGATGCCCCAGGTCAGCAGGGCGGGTAGGATAAAGCATACGAGGGCTATACCGACCCACATCATCGTCCCCCCGTCGGGCATAGCGGTATATACGCCTATGGGCCCGACCAGTCCGCAAGTCCCCATCCCGGATCCTACGGGGATATTTTCGAGATGAAAGACACAAGTGGAGAGAGGTCCCGTAATAACAGACGTAAGTGTGGGAGGGATCCACACGGAGGGCTTACGGATGATGTTGGGGATCTGCAACATCGAGGTACCCAATCCCTGAGCAAGCAACCCGCCCCAGCGGTTGTCGGGGAAGCTCATCACGGCAAAGCCTATCATCTGTGCGCAGCATCCTGCCGTGGCTGCCCCACCTGCCAGACCGCCCAGAGAGATAGCGATACAGACGGCAGCCGAGCTCACAGGGAGCGTGAGCAGCATCCCGACGATGACGGAAACGACAATCCCCATGAGGAAAGGGTGCATATGTGTAGCGTGTTGTATGACATTGCCGAGCATGGTCATAAAGGAGCCGACAGGCCCACCGAGGAGTATCGCCACGGTGACACCGGTGATGATGGCGACGGATGGAGTGACGAGGATGTCCACCTTCGTTGTCCTGAAGACGAGCTTGCCCACTTCCATGGAGACGACTGCGGCAAGATAGGCACCAATAGGCCCACCGAGCTGATTGCCTGCCATACCGACGGCAACGGAACAAAAGAGCAGAAGCCCCGAGCATCCGAGACTCGATGCTATCGCGACCCCAATGGCGGCTCCCGTGGCTTGACGTGCGAATGTGGCGATCTGCAGTAGGGGCTCTATCCCGATCCGCTCTCCGAGCGTCTGGAATATAGTGCCTATGAGGAGAGAAGCGAAAAGTCCCAATGCCATTGCGCCAAAAGCATCGATGAAGTAGGCTTTGGGCGACAACGACACTCCTTTGCGGCGGCAATAGGTTCGGATACGGTCTGCGGTACTGTGGTTCATCTTTACTCAGAGGATTTGGGTGGTGTCACATATTTTGCCACAAAGGTAGCAATTCATCTTCGAGCGTAAAGCAAAATGGGTGTACCAAGACTTCATCGCTCGGTACACCCATTCCGTATTCCGGTTCGGGAGTTTCTACACAATCTGTTCATTGTGCGACTTTGCTCCCTACATATCTATTGAGGACTTCAGGGTTCTTCTTGAGGAGGCGGAGGGCATCCTTCGCAGCATTCTGGTGCGAGGTCTTCTTCGTCGTCCCAGCACCGGTGGCGATGGATCTCTTATCCTGCCCTATAAGAATCTCGCTCCGATGCACCAGCCCTACGGACGGGTCGGTGATCGTGTCTATGTATCGGAACTCGAACTCTACTTTCTTCTGCTGCATGAGGATGATAAACTCGGTCTTGAAGTCCTCCTCCTTGGCCGACACCTTCTCCATATTCTTCTTACTGATGACGATATGGCTGCGTATGAATGACTGGGCAAAGTCGAACCCCTTGTCGAGAAAGATCGCTCCCACAAGTGCTTCAAGTGTATTGCCGAGTGCGTCGGACTGCTTGAGATTTACCCCACCCGACACTCGAAGCATACGCTCGAGCCGCAGCTTGGTTGCTATTGCGTTGAGGTTCGATCTGCTTACGATCTGCGATCTCAGTGCGGTGAGTGCCCCCTCGTCATCCTCTTCGTACATCTCGTAGAGTAGTCCTCCCACGACACAGGAGAGAACAGAGTCGCCGAGGAACTCGAGTCTCTCGTTGTTCAGCTTCCGCTTTGCTCCCTGGTATGACCGATGAGTGAACGCCCTTTCGTAGAGATCTATGCGCTTCGTATTGGTACCGATCAGCTCTTCTACGAAATGGGGCAGGTCGTCTTTCCAACGACCTGCACTGCTCTTGTTACCATCGGGGAGCACCCTGAATAGGATATTCTTCAACGATTTTCCTAAAGACATTTTGCTCCTGATTGCTATGTTACTTGCTTATTCGCCTTTTTTGAAGATCACGCTGGCGTTATGTCCGCCGAAGCCAAAGGTATTGGAGAGGGCTACACCTATATGACGCTCTTGCTTCTTATTGAAAGTGAAGTTGAGGTTGTAGTCTATCTCTGGGTCTTTGTCGTCATCCGCGTGGTTGATTGTAGGGGGTACGATGTCGTTCTTTACCGCAAGGACGGTGATGAGGGCCTCGATAGCTCCGGCTGCTCCCAGGAGGTGTCCGGTCATCGATTTGGTAGAACTGATGTTCAACTTATAAGCATGCTCACCGAAGACATCCTTTATCGCCTTCATCTCTGATACATCTCCCACCGGAGTCGATGTACCGTGTACGTTTATGTAATCTACCTGCTCCGGAGTCATGCCAGCATCTTCGAGAGCATTACGCATAACGAGCTTGGCCCCGAGACCGTCAGGATGCGAAGCTGTAAGGTGATAAGCATCTGCCGACATCCCTGTCCCTGCCACTTCGGCATAGATCTTCGCTCCACGAGCCTTGGCATGCTCATACTCTTCGAGCACGAGGGCGGCACCGCCTTCTCCCATCACGAAGCCATCGCGGCTAGCACTGAAGGGACGAGATGCCCCTTGCGGGTCATCGTTTCGTGTCGAAAGGGCATTCATAGCATTGAAGCCTCCCACACCGGAGATAGATATGGCAGCCTCTGCACCACCGGCAATGATGGCATTCGCCTTACCGAGACGGATCAGATTGAACGCATCGGCGATGGCGTTGGTGCCCGAAGCACACGCAGAGACGGTGGCATAGTTGGGACCGCGGAAGCCGTACTTCATAGAGATATGTCCGGCAGCGATATCGGCAATCATCTTAGGGATGAAGAAGGGACTAAACTTAGGACCCTTCTCAGGACTGTAACCCATCACTTCCTCTTCAAAGGTCTTGATGCCACCGATACCGGCAGCGAAGATCACTCCTATACGGTCGCAGTCTTCACGCTCCGGGTCGAGCCCGGAGTCTTTTACCGCTTCTTCTGCGGCAATGAGTCCGAACATGCTGTACCTATCAAACTTTCTAGCTTCCTTGCGATCGAAATAGGTTGCCGGGTCGAACCCCTTGACTTCACACGCAAACTGGGTCTTGAAGCCGGTGGTGTCCAGCAACGTGATAGGGGCAGCCCCGCTTTTGCCTTCGACAAGTGCGCTCCAAGTATCCGGTACATTATTGCCGAGCGGAGAGATTGTCCCCAACCCGGTCACAACGACTCTTTTAAGTTCCATAAGTCTATATGTATATATTATAAAGAAAGACGGCAAGCCTGCACTAATCCATCCGAGCGGAGATAGCGAAGAGGCTTGCCGTAATGACTTATTGAATAGCTGACGTCGGTATCAAGTGCCGATAGTCTCTACATTAAAGATTATACGTGCTCCTCGATGTACTTGATTGCGTCACCTACGGTTTGTATTTCTTGAGCTTCGGTGTCGGGGATATTGAGGTCGAATTGCTTCTCAAACTCCATGATAAGTTCGACTGTATCCAAAGAGTCAGCACCGAGATCGTTGGTGAAGTTTGCGGTTGGAGTTACTTCGCTTTCGTCCACGCTGAGCTTGTCTACGATGATGCTCTTTACCTTAGCTTCGATTTCTGCATTAGCCATAATTGTAAGTTGTTAAGTGATTACTAATTATTGTTTTTCTTATTTTTGTCTGAAGAATGTAGCAGGATCCGAATACCTCCCTGCCTAATCAACACTGCAAAAATACGATAATTCTGCACACGTAATGCGATTATGTGCATAATTAACAATACTTAATATGACAAACATTGCCATTTTCGCGTCCGGAAGCGGCTCAAATGCCGAAGCCATCACACATTTCTTCCATACCCTCCATCCGGAGCAAGGGGTCAGGGTCTCGTGCATTATCGCCAACAGGAAGGGGGCTTACGTGCTCGAGCGTGCCGAGCGTCTCGCTGTGCCGGGCTACTTCATGCCGAACGATCGGATCAATGACCCGAACCACCTCCTCCCTCTTCTCAAGGAGCATGAGGTGGAGTACATAGTGCTTGCGGGCTTCCTCGCCCTCGTGCCTGCCTACCTCATAGAGGCGTTCCCTCACAAGATAATAAACATCCATCCGGCTCTCCTACCGAAGTACGGGGGCAAGGGGATGTACGGCATGAATGTACACGAGGCTGTACATCGCTCGGGCGATCGTGAGAGCGGCATCACCATACACCTTATAGATGAGGAGTACGACCGTGGCACGATCGTCTTCCAGGCTCGCACGGAGCTTGTTCCGGAGGATACCCCGGAAGATATCGCCAATAAGGTGCACAGCCTGGAGTATCGGCACTTCCCCGAGGTGATTGCACACTGGATCTGTGGCAATCTCTAAGGCTCCGATACCGATCAGATCGGGCACAGCATAGCGGTAAAAAGCCACTGAGATACCGCAACAAAAGCTCCTTTTACCGTATCCCAAAAGATAATCCGCTCCTGAAAACCGGTTTTCAGGGGCGGATTACTGCTTTTCTGCTCCCGGTCATTACTTTCCGGTACCGAGAAAACTGGTTCTTATCCCATTCCGAGGACGTTTCCATCGGGACAAAACATCTCCCTCTCCATTT
>JBHBLB010000080.1:0-10219 GCA_041791495.1 Porphyromonas sp. | reverse complement strand
CGACAGTGCACCGGCATTGAGTACTATGCCGTCCGCTCCGCGTGCTTCATCCTGGAGGTAGTCGATGATCTCCCCTTCGTGGTTGCTTTGGAAGTAGATGATGTCGCAAGAGGGGAAAGCATCTCTCAGCTTCTCGAGGTAGTCTTCAAACGTCGTCGAGCCATATATCTCCGGTTCTCTCGAACCAAGCATATTGAGATTGGGCCCATTGATAATGTGAATAGTCTTCATAAACTTACGAAGTCATACTGATTGACTTACTACAAAGTTACTAAAAATAGGAGATAGGGGAGGTTACGAAACGGTAACGAATAATTCTATTGTCGAAATCCGAGGGGTATCGGAGTGGGTCGCCCGGACCCTCTTTGTGTGCATCTGCCCTCACTCCATCCGTACCCAAACTGACCCTCAAGGCAGAACGAAGCTTGTCTCTACCGCACATCAGGTCGTATTCAGCGGCTGAATAGTAATCTTCCGGAGCGGGGAAGTAATAATCGGGGATGGAAAACCAACTTTCAGCTCCTGAATATTAGTTCTTATCCTATTATTCACAACTTTATAACCGGATAGCGGGAGGCTCTCGCCCGTATTCGTTTCGGAGAGGGTGCGACCTTAGTACGCATCGAGCGATATACTCTCGGGGAGTTGTTTCTTTTCCCTGCGATAGAGGTGCGGGGTAGTACCCTCGTACTTTCGGAAAAAGCGTATGAAGAGTGATGGCGTTGAGAAGTGCATCTCCTCGGAGATCTGGAGTATAGAAAGGCGTGATGACAGCAGCCGATGCCGGATTTGGGTCATAAGTACTTGGTTGATGTACTCCGATGATGAGGTCCCGCAGATGTCATTGCAGAGCATCGATAGGTATCGGGATGAGATGTGCAACTGCTCGGCATAGTACTTAGGGCTGCGTTCGATCGTACAGTGTTCTTTGACAAGCTCGTGAAAGCGACTGAATACTTCGTGCTTCCGTCCTCCCTCTCCTCCCTCGTGCCCCAGGTTTTTCCGGTAGAGGTCGAGCAGTTCATAGAGTAGTATTGCAGTGGTATGACGTAGGATGGGGAGGAAGTAAGGGTCGCTCCTGCGCTCGAGGCAAAACTTGTGTGTCCTCCTGAAGAGACTGTACAAGTCTTCGTACCGATCTTCTGGGAGGTGGAGGTAGGGCGTCTTTTGCCAGAAAAGGAATGGAAAGAGATTGTACCTCCCCAAGTCCTGGATGAACTCCGGGCTACACACCCCCCAATAAGCATCGAAGTCCGCAGACTCGTCCAGCACCTGTACCGTAGTGTCCGGAAGTATGATGCAGAGGCATCCCTTACTTAGTCTGAACTCTTCGTCACCTACCCGTACATCTGCATAGCCATGATGACAGAGAGCTATTGCTACTCCGGAGATATATAAAGGATCGGAAGTCAATAGTCCCTTGATGCGAGGATACTCACTCATGGTAGATACATAGATGAAGTCCCGGACTTCGCCCAGAAGTATCCCCATGTCTCTAAGCATCCGTTCTATACTGTCCATCGCTCTCTCCTTTGTGTCACGGTGAATTGTCCATACAAAGGTATCGAATACTTCCGAATATGAGTATTTTACTGCCAGTTATAATTATCTATGTGTATGCCCCCTCTTATACCTTTGTGCTGATTTTATATTGACTGGTAATAGACATTGATAGTGAATTTATAGTATGAAAAAGTTAGTTGTAGCAATGTGCTGTGCCGGCCTACTTATCTCCTGCACGGGTAAGAAAGAGCAAAGCGAAGAGAGAGTAAAGGCCGTGAAGACCTTCGTGGTCGATACCGGAGGGAGCGGCGACAGCCTCTCATTCCCCGGAAAAGTGAAAGCATCGGCAGAGGCATACCTTTCGTTCCGCATATCGGGCCCCTTGGCTCGACTCAATGTGCTGGAAGGGGCAAAAGTCCGTAAGGGGCAAGTGCTCGCAGAGATGGAGTCTCGAGACTATGCCGTTCAGCTCTCTGCCACCGAAGCTGAATATAACCGCATCAAAGCAGAAGTGGATCGTGTGGTGACTTTGCATGGACAAAACAGTGTGTCGAATAACGAATACGATAAAGCGGTATATGGGCTCCAACAGATCACTGCCAAGTACAATGCTCATAAGAATGCCCTTGCCGATACGCGTCTCACCGCACCTTTCGATGGATATGTGCAGAAGGTGGTGCGGGAGCAAGGGGAGATGATAGGTGCCGGGATGCCGGTACTCTCTATCTTGCGTTCGGGAGCTCCTGAGGTCGAAATCAATCTCCCTGCTGCCGAGTATATACGAAGGGAGAGGTTTTCTTCGTTCTACTGTACCATCGATCTCTATCCCGGGGAGACGTTCCCTCTCGAGCTCGTATCGATCGATCATGGCGCGAATATGAACCAACTGTATCGTATGCGCCTCCGCTTCAGGGAAAAGCCGGGGACACATCTGCCTGCTCCGGGGATGACAGCCAACGTGACGATACTATTTGCCAATAACGACGATAACCTCTCTGCCATCCCTACGCAGGCGATATTCGAACGTAATGGCTCCCCATACGTATGGATCATCGGAGCCGATGGGAAAGTCGAAGCTCGCCAAGTGACAGCTGCCAGGATCAGTACGTTAGGGATGACTTACTGCGAGGGGATAAAGCGTGGTGAGATGATAGTCTCTGCCGGAGTACATGCACTGAACGACGGAGACAAGGTCAAGGCCATTGCTCCTGTGTCTCACTCAAATGTGGGAGGTCTGCTATGATAAATCTGAGCGAATGGGCGCTTGCCAATAAGAAACTGATTAACTTCCTCGTTACAATGATCACGCTCGGTGGAGTCATTGCATACCTTGGGATGCCAAAACTTGAGGATCCCGAGATCAAAGTGAAGGAGGCAATGGTCATCACAGTTTACCCAGGAGCTTCGAGCCATGAGGTGGAACTCGAAGTGACCGATAGGCTTGAGAAGAGCATCCGTACGATCAAGGATGTGGAGAATGTCACAAGTACGTCGATGAATGACGTATCCCTCATTCGTGTGGGGCTATCTACGCTTGTGTCGAATGAAGATGTCGAACAGAACTGGGACCTGCTCCGTCGGAAAGTGCATGACGTACAGTCCCAACTCCCTGCCGGTGCCGGCCCCTCGGTCGTGGCAGACAACTTTGGGGATGTGTATGGCATCTTTTATGCCCTTACCTATGACGGCTACCGAAATGAAGAAGCTGTCAAGTATGCCGAACTGCTAAAACGGCACTTCCAAAAGATAGATGGTGTCTCGGATGTTATTATATATGGAGCTCACAGACAGGCTGTGGAAATCGAGTTGCACGAAGATAAACTCGCCTCTTTCGGAGTGCATCCTGCCATGGTTCTCGCTACGCTGAAGGCTCAGAATGCTTCTGCATATCCCGGGTACTACGAGAGCGGGCCGCTACGTATGCGTCTTGCCATAAGCGACAGGTATAAGACTGCCGAAGATATCGGAGACATTATCCTTCAGGGGTACGAAGGCGATCAACTTCGTATACGAGATATCGCTTCCGTAAGCGATGGGTATGAGAAGCCTGTACGGAACGGACTTCGACATGACCGTAGGAAGGCTGTGGGGATAGCGGTATCCGTGCGAAGCGATGCCGATATAATTAAGGTGGGCAAGCAGGTAGAGTCAGCGAGACAACGGATAGAGCAAGACAGTTTTCCCGCAGGAATGGAGATAAGTAAGGTTTTCTTCCAGCCGGATAGGGTAAAAGATGCTTTGGGAGGTTTCGTTGTCAGTCTCCTTGAGTCGGTACTTCTTGTGATCCTTGTCCTAATCTTTTCGATGGGTTTCCGGTCGGGGATGATACTGGGTTGGGGACTTGTCGTTACTGTTGTTGGTTCTGTGTTGATGCTCAACGTATTCGATGGGACACTTCAACGGGTCTCTCTCGGCTCATTTATCTTAGCAATGGGAATGCTTGTCGATAATTCCATCGTTATCCTCGACGGAATACAGGTGGCTTTATCCAAAGGTCTTGACCGCAGAACCGCTCTTACCGACATCGGTAAACGTACTGCGATGCCGCTTCTCGGAGCTACGCTTATAGCGATACTGACCTTTTTGCCGATTTTTCTCTCTCCGGACACGTCAGGAATCTATGTGCGAGATCTCTTTATCGTACTGTCGGTATCGTTGCTTCTAAGTTGGGTACTTGCTCTTGTTATGATTCCGATACAGGCAGACCGCTACTTGAAGATCAAACCTCTCGAAGAGGGCAGAGATCCATATATGGGAAAAGGTTACGAGATCCTGAAAAAGACATTGACCCTTGCCCTCTCTCATCGAAAGATAACCGTAAGTGTCGCAACAGTTCTGGTTGCAGTCAGCGCTTTTTGCTATCGTTTCATTCCTCAGGGCTTCTTTCCCGATATGGATTATGACCAACTTTACATCGAATATAGGCTACCCGACGGATACAATCCCGAGCGTGTAGATCAAGACTTGCAGGAGATCGAGAAGTATCTTTTAGGTAGAGATGAAGTGACACACGTAACGACATCGATGGGAGGTACGCCGGCTCGATATAACCTTGTGCGAAGTATTGCCACTCCATCATTATCTTATGGCGAACTGATTGTGGACTACAAGTCGAGCGACGCAGCAGTCGCTACTCTCGAAGAGGTACAAGACGACCTGCGTATGATGTATCCTGACGCCCAAATACGGGTAAAAAGATACAACCTTATGTACAAGGAATTTCCGATTGAGGTCCAGTTTGCCGGACCGGATCCTGAAGTTTTGCATACTCTTACGGATCAAGCCTCAGAGATAATGCGAAAGCACGAGGGTGTTTCCATGGTTCGTTCCAACTGGTTTCCTAAGATCCCAGTGCTCAAAGTAGATTACGACCAGTCAAAAGCCCGAGAACTCGGGCTTAGTAGGCAAGACTTGAGCATCTCTTTGCTTACGGCTACAGATGGGATTCCGGTAGGGAGCTTTCACGAAGGCAATACGAGCAAAAGCATAGTAGTAAGGAGTGTGGATAAAGACGGTAATCCGATCGAAGGACTTAATAATATCCCGACATTCGGGATGTTGCCATCGTTCAATGGTCTTGACATACATACGTTGCAAGGGGTGCGGAGCACGGAAGATTTGTACTCTGCTCTTTTCGCCACATCACCCCTGAGCAGTGCCATAAGTGGTATTACCCTCGAATGGGAAGAACCCATTGTCATACGTTACAATGGAGAACGAGCAATGCGCACTCAGTGCATGCCCAAGGTTGGATATACTGCCGAGGAGATACGTTCTGCCGTAGCTGAAGAGATAGAGAGTATCACACTGCCCGACGGATATTCGTTCAAGTGGGAAGGAGAGTATAATGCCAGCATGGAGTCCAAGAAGTATCTCTTTCGCTACTACCCTATGGCTGTGATACTGATTATCGCTCTGTTGATCATGCTCTTCAAGGACTATCGTCGCCCTGTTATTATCCTGCTTTGTCTCCCCTTGCTGGGCATTGGGATCGTCTTTGGGATGTTGCTTTCGGGCAAAGCCTTTGGGTTTGTTGCCATTGTTGCGGCCTTGGGGCTTATGGGTATGCTGATCAAGAATGCTATTGTACTTGTAGATGAGATCGAAAGCATGAGGAGGAGCGGAGTAGATGCTAGAGAAGCTCTCATACAAAGCTCTATGAATCGCTTCCGCCCTATAATGCTCGCTTCTCTGACTACAATACTTGGTATGATACCCTTGCTTTCCGACTCTCTTTTTGGTGCTATGGCGGTAGTGATTATGTCAGGTCTCTTGGTCGGTACGCTGGCATCTCTGGTCTTCCTTCCGGTACTCTACGCTATGTTTTTCAAAATAAAGTAATCCTTATCTTCTATGAAAGTAATTAAAGCCATCATAACCCTGACGCTAGGGACTGTCACTCTCTATGCACAAGACCTCTCTCTCGACCAGTGTCGGGAGAGAGCTCTCAAGCACAATAACCGCATTGCTATTGCAGCCGAACAGCAATCCAAGGCGACCGACATACTGAAGGCTGTACGTACTGCATACTTTCCGAAGCTGTCGGCATCCGGATATGCCTACTACACGACCTCAGAGATGCGACAGACTATGGACTTCCCTGCCGTCGATCTTTCGCAAGCCCTTAGCATTGATCCTTCTACCGTACCGCCACAGTTGCTGCCTTTGCTGGCACAGTTGCCGAAAACGCTCCGGCTGCCAAGCCAAGAGTTTACGGTCTCTCCCAATCGTTCCTACCTTGCCGGCGTGCATATCGAGCAACCTATATTCATGGGAGGGAAGATCGTTGCCGGCAATAAGATGGCAGAGATTGGGGTCGAGATGAGCCGAAGCAGTAAAGCTCTGACCGAAGCTGAGGTTATCGTCGCTGCGGATGACGCATACCACCTATGTCTTCAGACGCAGAAGCTCCGAGAAGTTGCAGCTACTTATCTGGAGACTGTCCGGGAGTTTGAGCGTGTCGTAGGCAACGCTGTCAAGAGCGGTATGCGTATGCGGAGCGACCTTCTCAAAGTCGAGGTAGAGAAGAGTAAGGCAGAGATGCAGCTTCTCCGTGCAGAGAATGCGGTCAAGCTCGCACGCATGAACCTCTGCCAGGTGATAGGGCTACCACTGGAAAGCGAGCTACAACTCACCGATAGCATACAGGTAGACTTCCCTGTTGTGGTAGGAGATGTGACACTGCGCCCTGAGTACGCACTGCTTAGGCAGCAGATAGAGCTGAAGGAGCAGGAGAAGCGTACCGTGCGTGGTGACTTCCTCCCCACCGTTGGCGTTCGTGCTTCATACAACTATGCGTATGGACTGAGGGTCAATGACCAACTTATGATGAACCAGGGCGGACTGTCGGCGATAGTCTCTGTGTCGGTCCCCCTCTTCCGATGGGGCGAGGGCGTGCGCAGAGTGAGAGCTGCCGAGTCCGAGAAGCGCATGGTGGAGCATCGCCTTGCCGAAATGAGCAGCAAGATGGCACTTGAGCTAAGGCACGCTACCGATAGCTTTGCCGAAGCGGATAAGGAAGTGGAGCTCACTGCTCGTATCTTTACCCAAGCTCGTGAGCATTGTAGCATAAGTGCGAACCGCTATGCCGTGGGTATGGAGACTACTGCCGACCATCTCGAAGCGCAATCCCTCCTGTCGAAGGCTGAGGCAGACCATGTCATCGCTCTCTGTAAGCGTGCTACGGCGTATACGGCACTCCTCAAGGCAGGAGGGCATCTCCATTCGTATCGGACCTGAGACGTTTTCCCTTAACCGTGCACTAAGGGGAGGGACTTTCCCCGAGAGTTTATACTCAAGATACGGTCCGTTCATGATGCGTGGCGGACTGTAACCTGAGCTCTTGCGGTAGAGAAGTATCTCTTTACAGCATCGGGAGTGACGATCAGTGGCTGAATAGTAATCTTCCGGAGCGGGGAAGTAATAATCGGGGATGGAAAACCAACTTTCAGCCCCCGATTATAAGTTGAGATCCCGACGGAGGTAAGTTTGTATCCATACCTGAGAGGTTATGGCCCGTGATGCTGCACACATGTGACCGTACCCCTTGCACAAAAAGGAAAGTGACTGTGTCATATCGAGGTCTGACACAGTCGCTTTCTTTTTACGCTTTGGGTTACTCTCCGATATTATTTCACGGCCTTCACGATAATGGCAGTACCCATACCGCCACCGATACAGAGTGACGCAAGCCCGAGACTCTTATTGTATCTCTTCAGCTCATGGATGAGAGAGACCAGAATACGGTTGCCCGATGCACCTATGGGGTGACCGAGAGCGATCGCACCGCCTTGGAGGTTGGTACGTGCATCGATCCAATCACGAGTCACACCATGCTCTGCGATAAGCTCGTGGATGACACCGAGAGATTGCGCTGCGAACGCTTCGTTTAGCTCTATGATCTCAATGTCCGATAGCTTAAGTCCTGCACGGCTTAGGGCTTGACGGATGGCGGGTACGGGACCCAGTCCCATCACTTCAGGATCTACACCTCCTGCACCTACCGATACGATCTCGCATAGAGGGGTAAGGCCGTACTTAGCGATTGCCTCTTCGTCGGCAAGCATCACAAACGATGCTCCGTCGTTGATGCCGGATGCATTCCCTGCGGTCACGGTGCCATCTTTCTTGAAGGCAGGCTTTAGCTTGGCCAACTTCTCGAGGTTTGAGCCGCGGTTGGGGAACTCATCCTTGTCGAAGACTACCGTCCCTGCACGTGTTTCCATTTCGATGCGTACGATCTCGTCGTCGAAGAGCCCACCGTCTACGGCAGCGATGGCCTTTTGTTGGGAAGCAAATGCAAACTCGTCCTGAGCTTGACGGGTGATGCCATAGCGTTCGGCTATGTTCTCAGCCGTGATGCCCATATGATAGTTGTGGAAAGCGTCGGTAAGACCATCGTTAACCATGTGATCGACTGCGCTAAGGTTGCCCATCTTGAAGCCTTGACGGACAGCACCGGGAAGGACAAAGCCTGCATTGGTCATCGACTCTGTACCTCCTGCAATAACGACAGAGGCAAAGCCGGCAAGGATATCCGTGTAGGCATTCATTACGGCCTTCATACCGCTACCACAGACCATGTTGATCGAATAAGCTGTTTTGTCACTTGGAATACCTGCGTTGATAAGGCACTGGCGAGCCACTCCTTGCTTCTGTCCTGCCGAGAGGACATTGCCAACGATTACGGAGTCGATGTTTTCAGGAGCTATCTTGGTGTCGTCGATGATTTGCTTGATGACCTTAGCTCCAAGGTCTCCCGGTTGGAAAGATGAGAGACTGCCGGTGAATTTGCCGATGGCTGTTCTTCGAGCTGCTGTGATATAGACTTTCTTCATAGTAGGTAAATATTTTGTTGTAATTAAATGTCTGCTTCGTTATGGCGTTCAAAAATACGCCCAAAAATCGAGTGCGACAAATCTTATCTTCCTTAATCTCACACTTTGCTTCTGCTTATGTGTCCGAGATAACCCCCATGATGTCTCTTCGAGTATGACTCATAGTCGAAGCCGATTGCGGTCATCACCCCCACGACGAGCAGGTCTCCTATGACCGTCATGACAGTAGTGCTGGTGGTAGGAGTGAGTCCGAGCGGACAGACTTCCTTAGGCGCACCCGTAAAGAGCGCTACTGTGGCACCGGCTGCTAGGAGACTGTCCGGATTGCCTGTGATACATATATACGGAATGCCTGAGACAAGGTGACGGGATAGTTCGATAAGCTCCAATATCTCACGGGTCTTCCCAGAGTTCGATATCAGTAGCATTACGTCATTTGGGCAGATGATGCCGAGATCTCCATGCTGTGCTTCGCTGGGATGTAGGAAGAATGCCGGTGTTCCTGTCGAGGCAAATGTGGTGGCGATATTGGCAGCAATCTGTCCCGCTTTACCCATTCCCGACGTGATTAGCTTACCTCCTCGTGTGTGTACATGCTCAAGGATAAGGTCGATAGCGTCATTTACTTCACCTCCTACCGGGATATTCATCACGGCTTCCGCCTCCTGTCTGAGTATGGTATGCAGATCTTCTGTCTTTACTTGTACAAAGTTCTTATTGTTCATTCGCAAATATGCTTGCTTTCCATCAAGTCTTCATAGGCTATCCGGAAGTTAATTAGTAAATTTGTCCTGCAATCAAAGCACAAAATTACAGATTATCTTGAGTACAGCACTATTAAGTCAAAGCTATTTTACCCAGAGGTTATCCAATGGACTTACCGTTGCTCTCTTGCCATGTAAGAGTAATGTCGTTTACTGCGGTGTGGCGATAGGGACCGGCAGTAGGCATGATCCGAAGCATTTGACCGGACTTGCACACTTGGCGGAGCACATGATTTTTAAGGGGACAACTAATCGTAAGGCGTGGCATATCCTTAATCGCATGGAAACGGTGGGGGGTGAGTTGAACGCTTTTACAACCAAAGAGGAGACATTTGTCTATACCGTCGCTCCCCGTAGCGAGGTGCGCCGGTCGATGGATCTACTAAGTGATATTGTCTTACGCGCTACTTTCCCTGCTCATGAGCTTGAAAAGGAACGAGAGGTCGTAGCGGACGAGATAAATCTGTACAAAGATACCCCGGCAGAACAGATATACGACGACTTCGATGCCCTGCTTTTCCCCGATCACTCCCTGGGGCACCCCATCTTGGGAAGCGAAGAGAGCCTCGGGCGTATGGGTAGAGAAGACTTGCTCGACCATGCTCGTCGGGCATT